>CAYGZN010000001.1:0-28004 GCA_964354355.1 uncultured Burkholderiaceae bacterium
GCGAGTAACCGTAGACGGTGTCGTCGACGAACAGGCCTCGCCTTGGATTCCAGCCCCGCATCGGCATGGCGCCGGCATCGACCAAAGCGCTCCCGGTTGCCGCAGGATCGACCTTGATCAGCTTGATGCCCGACTCGTCCGGCGCGCCCTGCACCGCGAGTGGATCGTGCAGAGGTATCCCGACGACCGTGGTTCCGGCGACGCCGGGAAGCGCATAGAACGTGAGCGCACGCGGATCGTTCAAGGCCTCACTCGACACACGGCTGCTTTGGCTCAGCAGCAGCGTGGCCTGTTCGACTGGAGTGCTCGGATCGCGCACGTCGAACAAGGTCGCCTTGATGCGCCGTGCGGCGCCGGGTCCGTCGTATCCGATCCCGAGCACGTGCGAATCGCCGAACGGGTGCAGGTAGGTGGAGAACCCCGGGATCTTCAACTCCCCGAGCTGGGTCGGGTTGGACGGATCGGACAGATCGAACACGAAGAACGGATCGATCTGCCGGAATGTGACCAGGTAGGCCCGTTTGCCGAGAAACCGAGCCGACTGCAGGCGCTCGCCGCGGGCCAGCGCAGCGGAGCGGCCGATCACCTGAAGCTTGCCGGCAGTCGTACGCAGCGCCGCCAGGTAACTGAACGGACCATCCGGGTCCGAATCCGACCCGGCGACTCGCAGTGTGCCGTCAGCGGCTTCATCGATGGCGTAACTGTTGATCAGCGTGCCCGGAATCTGCCCGCTGGCCGAATACCGTGCCTGGCTGTCGGCGCCGAGCACGAAGCGGTGCAGGGCAGTCAGCGTCTTCGCGCCTGATGTCGCCGTGCCGAAGTTCCAGTACGGCGTGGTGACGATCAATGCGCTCGGGGCCATGTAGATCGAAGCGCCTTCGCTGAGCACGGTCTCATGCTTCACCGTGCGTGCCTTCACGTCGATCGTATGGACACGAAGCCAGGCCAGGCGCGTCGGCATGTCGATCTGCGCAAAAGCGGCACACTGCGCGTTCGTCGGCACGTCCGGTACCGTGGACGATCGGGAGTTCAAGTCCAGCGCCTGCAGCCATTGCGCGAGCGATTGCGCGCGGATCGCCTTCGCGTTGCTGGCGATCAGTTCGTCCACGGCCGCGCGCCACTGCGCGCTCGTCGGTGTGGCATTCACCGGCACGCTCGGCCACCATCGGACCTCGGGCGGCATCTGCAGCGGCGACTGCGTGACTGCATACAGGGTGTCCCCGATGCGCCGCGCGCCGAGGATGTGCCCCGGCAGGACGGCACTCCAGGCCAGACTCGGTGACGAATCGCCTGCAACGTCGAACAGGCGAATCGTCGTCCTGGGTGGCAGCCACGCGCCGACCGGGTCGCCACAGCGATCGACGAGGCAGATCGACGGTGCTGCGCGGCCTGCGACGGCGGGTCCAAGGGGCACGATGTCGATCGGGTGTCCATAGTAGGGCCCGGAACTGGTCACGGCCGCGACGCGATCTGCGTCCAACGAGAACAAGCCGACCGGAAGCTCCATGCCATTGGCGGGCGTGATGCTCGGCCAGCGCGATGTGCCGGCGAGTTGCGGCGCATTCGCTGGCGACAGCTGGACTTTGCGGAACTCGATCTCGCTGTTTCCTGCCGACTCGAGCGAGTACAGATGGCTGCGGTTGTTCTTGACGACGTCGAGCTCATCGACGCCGGCAACCTGGATGTTGGTGGTCGAGAACGTGCTATCCGTGGAAGGTGCGCTTGCGTCCCCGGCCGCCGTCGGTGTCGCTGTCGCGGTCGGTGGAAGTGGCACGCCGATTTCGGCGCGGCTCGGGTCGAAGGCAAAGGCTGGGGCGAGCTGGTCGCGCATCATCCGATCGGCGGTGTCCTCGATGTAGTTCTCGAGCGCTGCGCACGCATTGGGGCCATCGAAGTACTTGATGACCCCGGTGCCGCCGGACGCAGGAGGCGGGGGGGCGACCGGAGCAGGCGAATCGCTGCCGCCACATCCGGCGAGCCATAGCGCGGCAATCACGATCTCGGTGTGGCGGCGGGGGCGCATGGGATCCTGCAGCGAAGTGAAACGCAGTTCGGAGTTATTCCATCCCTTGCCAATTGTCAAGAACTGGGGGCTGTACGGCGCAATCGGACTGCCGAGGCAGTCGCGGGCGAGCTCGAGGAACGCAGCAGTGCGATGCGCTCGACAACAACCCGTCCGCCGGACCGCTGCGAGACGTGGGTGGTCCACGGTCAACAGACTGCCAACGTCGAGCCGACCCTGCGACGGCGGCATCGCACCCTGCCCCCGGGAGGTGGAGGAGCTCTTCGACAGCCCATGGGTCGGTGCAACCCCCGCTTTGCACTGGCAGCGCCGATGCGACCGATCGTGCCGGACACGAAAATCGGCGCATGATTCGGGGTGGTGTCCACATCCACTCGAGGGGGCGACCAATGACCACTCATCTGTGGCAAAGAACGGCGGGTGAACTCGCACGGATGATCGCCGGCCGGCAAGTCACGTCTGCCGAGGTTGTCGAGGCGCATCTGGCCCGCATCCAGGCCGTGAACCCCAAGGTCAACGCCATCGTGCGCGTGCTGGCCGACGAAGCACGGGCCGGCGCCGCGCTGGCCGATCAGGCCGTGGCGCGCGGCGAGCCGTTGGGGGCGCTGCACGGGGTGCCGTGCACGGTCAAGGAGAACATCGACATGGCCGGCCTGCCCACCACGTGGGGCGTGCGGGCACTGGCCGGCGCCGTGGTGCCGCTGGACGCGCCGGTCGTGCAGCGCATGCGCGAGGCCGGGGCGATCCCGATAGGGCGCACCAACCTGCCCGACATGGCGCTGCGCGTCAGCACCGACAGCTCGCTGCACGGCATCACGCGCAACCCCTGGAATGCGCAGCGCACGGCCGGTGGCTCGAGCGGTGGCGAGGCTGTGGCGCTGGCCACCGGGATGAGCCCGATCGGTCTGGGCAACGACATCGGCGGCTCGTTGCGCAACCCGGCCAATGCCTGCGGCATCGCCTCGATCCGCCCCTCGGCTGGGCGAGTGCCAGACGCCGGCTTCGTGCCGAACGAGGACTACCTGCTGGCGGTGCAATTGATGAACGCGCAGGGCCCGATGGCGCGCCGCGTGGCCGACGTGCGCCTGGGCCTGCAGGTGCTGATGGGCGCGCACCCGCGCGATCCATGGGCGATCACCGCACCGCTGGTGGGGTCGGCACTGGGCAAGCCGATCCGGGTCGCGCTGGTGGCGGCGCCGCCGGGCGGCAGTTGCGACGCCACCGTCTCAGCCGTGGTGCGCCACGCTGCCGACACCCTGGCCAACGCCGGCTACGACGTCGTCGACGCCTGCCCGCCGCGCTACGAGGAGGTGGTGGCCGCCTGGGCGCGCCTGCTGATGGGCGACTTCGCCTCGGTCATGGAGCAGCTCATGCCTTTGATGGGCGAGAGCGGCAAGGCGTTCCTGGCGGCGGCCAACAGCGCCGTGCCGCCGCTGGGCAGCACGACCGAGATGTCGCAGCTGCTGGCGCTGCGCCACGGCCTCGGCCGTGCCTGGTCGCAGTTCATGGCCGGGCATCCGCTGGTGCTGACCCCGACGTGGACGCAGTTGCCGTTCGAGCAGGGCTTCGACGCCGCCACGCCCGCCGGGGCGGCCGCGACGATCGAGATGCTGCGCCCGGTGGTGCCGGCCAATCTGCTCGGGTTGCCCTCGGCCTGCGTGCCGGCAGGCCGCGACAGCGCAAGCGGGCTGCCCATCGGCGTGCTGCTCACCGGGCAGCGCTTCCGGGAAGACCTGTGCCTGGATGCGGCCGAACTGATCGAGGCGCGCTGCGGTCTGGTCACGCCAGTCGATCCGGCGGCCTGAGCCGCCGCATGCAGTTCCGGCGCGCACAAGCCGGCCTGACACACTCGCCGCTGACAACCGGCGCGAAATCGCGCGCCGCCGGAACAAGCCAGGATGCCCGAGTTCATCGAAAGCGATTGCGGATCGATTCTACCTGTGGGTAACATCGGGCTTCGCCCGGACGATGCGTGACCGCGCAGGCTACGCAGGCCACGCGGTCGGCGCGCTCGACGACTCGGGCGTGCACGGATTCCGCGCGTGCCGCACCAACCCAACCCCCAAGGGAGACGCACATGGCTGATGGCAACACGGTGGTGGTCGCCGGCGTCGGCATGATTCCGTTCAGCAAACCGGGGCACAGCCCCGCGTACCACGAGATGGGCGCGCAGGCGGTGCGCCTGGCGCTCGAAGACGCCGGGCTCGGCTACGACGCGGTCGAGCAGGCGTATGCCGGCTACGTGTACGGCGATTCCACCTGCGGCCAGCGTGCGCTCTACGAGGTCGGCATGAGCGGCATCCCGATCGTGAACGTCAACAACAACTGCTCGACCGGATCGACCGCGCTGTTCCTCGCCCGTCAGGCGATCCGCAGCGGGGCCGTGCAGTGCGCGCTCGCCGTCGGCTTCGAGCAGATGCGCCCCGGGGCACTCGGCGCGTTCTGGACCGATCGCCCGTCGGCGTTCGGCCGCTTCGACGCGGCTGCCGACGAACTGGTCGGCGAGCCCCAGATTCCGCTGGCACTGCGCTACTTCGTGGGCGCCGGGCGCGAGCACATGCAGCGTTACGGGACCCCGCTGTCCACCTTCGCGAAGGTCAAGGCGAAGGCGAGCCGCCACGCGATCAACAACCCGATGTCGCTGCTGCGCAGGGAGGTCACCGAAGACGAGGTGATGCAGGCGGCGGTGATCTACCCCGGGGTGATGACGCGGCTGATGGCCTGCCCGCCCACCTGCGGGGGCGCCGCCGCGATTCTGGTGTCCGAGGCGTTCGCGCGCCGGCACGGCATCACGTCGAAGGTCGCGATCCTGGCGCAGGCGATGGCCACCGACCGGCCGGACACGTTCGGTGACCACTCGATGATCAAACTGGTCGGCGCCGGCATGGCCCGGGAGGCGGCGCAGCGCGTGTACGAGCAGGCCGGCATCGGGCCCGAGGACGTCGACGTCTGCGAACTGCACGACTGCTTCGCGCAGAACGAAGTCCTCTCGTACGAGGCGCTGGGCTTCTGCCCGGAGGGCGGCGCGGAAAAATTCGTCGACGACGGCGACAACACCTACGGCGGGCGCATCGTGGTCAATCCGTCGGGTGGCCTGCTGTCCAAGGGACACCCGCTGGGCGCCACGGGCCTCGCGCAGTGCTACGAGCTGACCCACCAGTTGCGCGGCACGGCGGGTGCGCGACAGATCGACGGGGCGCGGCTCGCGCTGCAGCACAACCTGGGTCTGGGCGGCGCGGCGGTCGTCACGCTGTACGGCAGGGCCTGACGCCGGCCGCACGGCCGGGGCGCGCAACGATCGAGGGGACGGAACATGAAGCTTCAAGGCAAGGTGGCGGTGATCACGGGAGGCGCGTCCGGGCTGGGCCGTCGCACCGCGGAATATTTCGTTCGCGACAAGGCGGCGAAGGTTGCGGTATTCGACGTCAACGACGAGGCCGGGGCGTCGCTCGTCGCGCAGCTGGGCGAGTCGAACGCGATCTATCGCCGGGTCGACGTCACCGACGAGGCCGCGGTCAAGGCCGGGGTGCAGGCGTGCGTCGAACGTTTCGGCCGCATCGACGTCTGCGTCAACTGCGCGGGCATCCCCACGCCGATGAAGATCATCGACAAGGACGGGCGCGCATCGAACTGCGGCAGGTTCCAGCGCACCGTGATGGTCAACCTGGTCGGCACGTTCCAGGTGATGGCGCACTGCATCGAGCAGATGGCCAGGAACGAGCCGGAGAACGGCGAGGAGCGCGGCGTCGTCGTCAATGTCGCGTCGGGCGCCGCGTTCGACGGCCAGGTCGGCCAGACCGCGTATTCCTCGAGCAAGGCCGGCGTGGTCGGCCTGTCGTTGCCGGCGGCGCGCGAGCTCGCGGCGATCGGCGTGCGGGTCAACTCGATCGCCCCGGGGCTCTTCAATACCCCGATGGCGCAGTCTCTGAGTCCGAAGGTGCTCGAGTCGCTGCAGGCGATGGTCGAGTTCCCGAAGCGGTTCGGCGACATGGCCGAATTCGCCAGCCTGTGCGCGTACATCTGCGAGAACGCGTACCTGAACGGCGAGTGCATCCGGCTCGATGCGGCCGCGCGCCTGCGCGCGCGCTGACCCGTTGAACCGCCCGACGCGCACGGCCGCGCTGCAGCCTCGAACGGACAGCGCGCGCTGGGCCGGCAACGAGCCGGATCGCGGCGAGCAGCAGGCCGCCAAGAAGCGGGCGATCCTGCGTGCCGCGGCGGCGCTGTTTCGCGAGCGCGGCTACGAGCGCACCCGCCTGAACGACATCGCGCATGCACTCAACGTCACCAAACCCACTCTGTACTACTACGTCAAGAACAAGGAAGACATCCTGGTCGAGATCCAGCAGACGGGTTTCGACGAGATCATGGAGGAGTTGACCGAGCTCGGCCGGGGCGCACAGAGCGGCGCCGACATCCTGCGCCGTGTGGTCACGCGCTACGCCAGCTGGGTCACCGGCGAATTCGGCGTGTGCGTGGCCCGGCACTTCCTGATCTCGCTGACTGCCGAGAACCTCGCCAGGCTGCGCAAGGCGCGGCGCACCGTCGAGCTCGAGATCCGCAAGACCATAGCGCGCGGCGTCGAAGACGGGTCGTTGCGGCCGTGCGAACCCTGGATCGTCGCCACCGCGATCGTCGGGTCGGTGAACTGGATGGCGTTCTGGTACGAGGCCGGTCCCACTCGCCGCAGTGCTGCCGAGCTGGGCGACGCGTATTTCGAGCTGCTCGTCCAGGGCATCGGCGCGCGTGAACCAGGCGCCGGCAACAGCGCCGCTCGGTCCGGTCGAACGCCTCGCCAAGGCAGGCACGCATCATGAGCGTGCTTGCCGGTGTGAAGGTGATCGAGATCGAGGGCATCGGCCCCGGGCCCTTCTGCGCAATGCTGCTCGCCGACCTCGGGGCGGACGTGGTCCTGGTGCAGCGCACGCGATCGGCCGGGGACATCACCGACCTGGGCGGCGCGGCGATCCAGCATCGGGGCAAGCGTTCGATCGCCGTCGACCTGAAGTCGCCCCAGGGTGTGCAGGTGGTGCTGCAGCTCACCGGGCAGGCCGACTGCCTGATCGAGGGCATGCGTCCCGGCGTGATGGAACGCCTCGGGCTCGGCCCCGACGCCTGCCTGGCGCGCAACCCGCGCCTCGTGTACGGGCGAGTGACCGGATGGGGGCAGACCGGGCCGCTGGCGCACGCCGCGGGCCACGACCTGAACTATCTGGGACTGTCGGGCGCGCTCTGGTACGCGAGCCCGGCCGGAACCGCGCCGTACACGCCGCCCACGGTGGTCGGCGACGTCGCGGGCGGGGCGCTGTATCTGGCGATCGGCGTGCTGGCCGGGATCCTGAGCGCGCGCGCGACGGGCACGGGGCAGGTCGTCGATGCGGCGATCGTCGATGGCGCGGCGCACATGCTCAACCTGCTGCTGGGGTTGCGCGCGGCGGGCAGCCTCGAGATCGAGCGGGGCGCCAGCATCATCGACGGTTCGCACTGGTCGGCCACCTACCGCTGCGCCGACGGTCGCTTCGTCGCGGTGCAGGCGCTCGAACCCCGGTTCTACGCGGTGCTGCTCGAGCACCTCGGCCTGGACGCAGATCCGGACTTCGCGCGGCAGTACGATCCTCGCAGCTGGCCGCGGGCCAGGCAGCGGCTTGCCGAGTTGTTCGCCACGCGCTCGCGCGACGCGTGGTGCGCGCTGCTCGAAGGCACCGACGCGTGTTTCGCCCCGGTGCTCGACCCCGAGGAGGCGGCTCGGCATCCGCACAACGTCGCGCGCGGCGCGTTCTCCAACGCCGACGGGATGCTGCAGGCCAATCCGGCGCCGCGCTTCTCGAAGTCGTCGCCGCCGGTGCATGCCAGGCCGGTCCCGCGAAGAGGCGAGCACACGCATGAGGTGCTGCGCGCGGCAGGCTTCGACGATGAGCAGATCGACAGCCTGGTCGCGCGCGGCGCGGTCGCGGCGCCGCGGTGACACGGGTCTTGCGGGGCACGCGTCACCCGAGCGCGGGCATCAGCGGCCGGCCGATTCCGGGCCTCGCCCGTGCTGCACGGCACCACGACATTGTCGTTGCGCGCGTGTTCTACCTGTCGGTAACATGGCTCGAATGGGTCAACGGAGAGGCGAATGGGACTGCGTGACTTCACCCTTTCCGACGTCATCGATCGAAATGCACAGCTGCACGGCGACCGATTGGCATTCGTCGCCGACGGGCAGCGCGTCAGCCACCGCGAATACGCGCTGCGGGTCGAGCGTCTGGCCGCGGGCCTGGCGGGCCTGGGCCTGGTCGCCGGAGAACGCGTCGCGGTGCTGGCGCAGAACTGCCTGGCCTACGTCGAGCTGTACGGTGCCGCGGCGCGCCTGGGCCTGATCCTGGTCCCGGTGAACTGGCGCCTGAGCGCCGAAGAGATCGCCTACGTGATCACTGACACGACGCCGAAGGCGATCGTGGCGGGTGCCGAATATGTGCCGATCATCGAGGCCGCGCGCGACCGGTTCCCGTTCGTCGAGCGCTGTCTGTCGCTGGGCGCAGCAAGCGGCGCCTTTGGTGCCTTCGAAGACCTGGCGCGCACTGGCGCTGGCACGGGCGCGCCCGCCGCGGACTTCCCGTCCGACAGCGGCTTTGTGATCATCCACACCGCGGCCGTTGGCGGCCGCCCGCGCGGCGCCCTGCTCTCGCACGCCGGCTTGCTCGCCGCCAACCTGCAACTCGGCGGCTGCTGGGACCTGTCGACGCGGGACGTGCACCTCGGCGTTTTGCCGCTGTTCCACGCGTCGGGTCTCGGCCTGATGCTCGCCGTCCAGCAGGCCGGGGGCGCCACGGTCGTGTTGCCCCGGTTCGAGCCGCAGGCGGTTACGCAGGCGATCGGCTCCGAGAAGGTCACCGTGTTCGCCGAGTTTCCGCCGATGCTGGGCACCCTGCTCGACAAGGCGGCCAAGGATGGCGACGACCTGTCGAGCCTGCGCCACCTCACCGGACTCGACACACCGGACACGATCAAGCGCTTCGAGTCCGTGTGTCCGTCTGCGCGCTTCTGGACCGGGTACGGGCAGTCCGAGGTGTCGGGACTGGTTACCATCGCGCCGTTTCGCGACCGGCCCGGGTCGGCCGGCAAGCCGACGGCGCTCAATCGAGTCTGCGTGGTCGACGATCTCGACCGGCCGCTGCCGGATGGCCAGACCGGCGAGATCGTCGTGCGCGGACCGATGGTGTTCATCGGCTACTGGAACTGCGACGCCGACAACGCATTCACGTTCCGCAACGGCTGGCACCACACGGGTGACATGGGGCGTTTCGACGACGACGGTTACCTTTGGTACGGTGGGCGCTCGCCGGCCAAGGAACTGATCAAGCCGGGTGGCGAGAACGTCTACCCTGCGGAAGTCGAGAAGGCGCTGCTCGAGCACCCAGTGGTGGCCGAGGCGGTGGTGTTCGGCGTGCCGGACCCGCAGTGGGGCGAGGCGATCAAGGCGGTGTGCGTCTGCCGCGCCGGGCAGACGGTGGCCGCCGCGGAGCTGATCGAATTCGTGGCTGCCCGGATCGCCCGCTTCAAGCGGCCCAAGCACCTGGTGTTCAGTCCGGCGCTGCCCCGGAATGCCCAGGGGCTTCTGGATCGGCCCCGGATCAAGCAGGAATTCACGGATGCCTGAGGTCGCTTCGGCGCTCGGACCGGGCCCGACGACGGCCCCGGAGACCGCGCCGGCGCACGGCGTCAAGAGAAGGCCGACACCCCCAGCGTGTTGCGCCCGATGATCAGCTTCTGGATCTCGGTCGTGCCGTCCGGGATCGGCAGGATCCGCGCGTTTCGGAAGTGCCGCTCCACCCTGAAATCCTTGGTGATGCCCACGCCGCCGTGGATCTGGATCGCCTTCGACGTCACGCGTACCGCCATCTCGGTCGCGTACCACTTGGCCATCGAGGTCTGCGTGTCGCAGCGGACCCCCAGCTCGAGCAGGTGCAGTGCACGGTGGCACAGCAGGCGCGCCGCATCCAGTTCGGTGGCCATCTCGGCGATGTAGGCCTGCATCAGCTGGTGGCCGGCGATGAACTTGCCATGCTGGCGACGCTGTTTCGCATACTCGATCGCCTCCTCGAGCGCCGCCTGGGCAATGCCGACCGCGGTCAGCCCGACGAACACCCGTGCGGTCTCGAACAGCTTCAGCGTCTGGAACAGGCCGCCGCCGGACCGTCCCAGCACGTGGTCGGCGGGCGCCTTCGCCTCGTCGAAGAACAGCTCGCAGGTGGACGCACTGACCAGCCCCATCTTCTGCAGTTCGCGACTCTGGTAGTTGTCGCCCTCGCGGTCGACCAGCAGCATGTTCAGTTCGTTGTCGATTCGGCACACGACGACCGCGAAGTCCGACTGCGCGCCGTTGGAGATCCACAGTTTCTGCCCGTGCAACGTGTAGTGACTGCCCTGCAGCGTCGCGCGGGTCTGCACCTCGGCGACGCTGGAGCCGACGTTCGGCTCCGAGATGCACGAGCAGCCGATGCGCTGCCCGCGCAGCAGCGGCTCGAGGTGGCTGCGCCTGATCTCGGGCGTGCCCAGCGCGCTCAGCGTCACCGCGACGTGGCTCTGGATCAGGATCGCGATCGCCATGTCGGGCCACACGCGTGCGAGCTCCTCGTAGAGCAGCCCGTAGGTGAAACGATCGATGCCCGGCCCGCCGTCGGCGGCGCGCAGCAGCCCGCTGACCAGCCCGTAGTCGTCGAGCTGGCGGAACAGCTCGAGCATCGCGGCGCGCTCGGGCGGGCAGCCCAGCTTCTCGTACTTGTCGGCGAGCGGGCGCAGCTCGGCTTCCGCGAACCTGCGAAAGCTGGCGATCGCCATCCGTTGTTCTTCGCTGTAGAGCGCCTGGGTGACCGGCAGCGTGTCGTCCATCGTCTCGTTCCTTCGGGGCTCAGCGCCCGAGCACCGTGATGCACGCGACGGCTTCCTCGACCCCGTGCAGGCCGCCGCCGTTCTCCGCCAGCGCGATCCGGGCGCCCTGCACCTGGCGCCGGCCGGCCTCTCCGCGCAGCTGGGTCACCAGCTCGGCAATCTGCCCCAGCCCGGTCGCACCGATCGGATGGCCCTTCGATTCCAGTCCGCCCGACGGGTTCACCGGGATGCGACCACCAATGCGTGTGTCGCCGCGCTCGCTGATCGGCCCGCCGTCGCCGAACGCGCAGAATCCCAGGTTCTCGATCTGGATGATCTCGCCGACGGCTGTCGCGTCGTGCACCTCGGCCACCGACACGTCGGCGGGACCGACGCCCGCGAGTTCGTATGCGCGCTTGGCGGCCAGGTGCGTGCAGTGCTTGTCGACCTCCTCGGGCAGGCGGTCCGAGCCGGTCTGCATCACCGAGGCGAGTACGCGGATCGCGCGGCCACGGTCCAGTCCCAGGCGCTCGAGGCCGGCCTCGGTGCACAGGACCGCGGCGGCCGCACCATCGCTGATCGGTGCGCACATCGGCAGTGTCAACGGATAGGTGATCGGGGGTGCGCTCAGCACCTCGTCGATCGAAAACGCCTTGCGGTACTGCGACAGCGGGTTCTCGACCGAGTGCGCGTGGTTCTTCGAGGCAACCGCGGCGATCTGGCGCTGGGTGGTGCCGAATCGGCGCATGTGGTAGCGGGCGAACGCCGCGTAGACGTCCATGAACACGCTGTAGGGCCGCGGCGACGTCGTGCCGGCCGGCACCTCGACACCTTCGCCGAGCCTGATCAGCCGTTCGCGAATCGCGTCGGCCGCGCTGATGTCCCAGCCGCTGTCGAATGCGCCGAACATCCGCTCGCGGTCGTCGGAGAACATCTTCTCGGCACCGACTGCGAGCGCGACGTCGCCCGCGCCTGCCCGCAGGAAATTCACCGCGAGGCTGAACGCGGAACTGGCGCTCGCGCAGGCGTTCTCGATGTTGACCACCGGGATGTGCTGGATGCCCATCTCGCGCAGCGCGATCTGGCCGCGGATGATGTGCTGGCCCTCCATGTGGCCCTGTACGGCGTTGGCGAAGAAAGCGCCCTCGAGGTCATCGGCCCGGCAGCCCGCGTCCTTCAGTGCCGCCTCGACCGATCGCCGGGTCAGATCCTTCACGCTCAGATCCGAGAGCTTGCCGAACGGCGTCATTCCGACGCCGATGACGTAGACGGTTTCCATCGCTAGTATCCCTTGAAGGCAGGCTTGCGCTTCTCGCGGAACGCGGCGAGCCCTTCCTGCATATCGTAGGAACGCGAGTGATCGCGCAGGTTCAGCAGCTCGTCGGTGAGGGCGGACTCCTGGCTCTGGTCGATCGAACGGTTGGCCACCGCCTTCATCCGGCGCAGCACCGCGGGGCTCTTGTGCGCGAGCTTCTCGACGAAGCGGTCCACCGCGGCGACGAGCTCGGCGTCGGGCGTCACCTGGTTGACCAGTCCCATCTGCATCAGCTCGCGCGCTGGCAGGTGGTCGCCGCTGAACAGAAGGTACTTGGCACGGTTCAGCCCGATGCGCCGCGGCATCACCGCCGCGCCACCGGCGCCCGGGAACACGCCGAAGTTCGAGTGGGCATCGCCCAGCCGTGCGCTCTCGGCCGCGAACACCACGTCGCAGGCCATCACCAGCTCCATGCCGCCGGCCAGCGCGAGGCCGTTGACCGCCGCGACGACCGGCTTCGGAAACGCGCGCAGCTCGCCGAAGACCGTCCACACGACGTCCAGGAAGTCCGGGTCTCCCGGCTTGGCGTGCGCCTGCATCTCGGCCACTTCCTTCAGGTCGGCGCCCGCGCAGAACGCCCGCCCGGTGCCGGTGATCACCAGTGCGCGCACCGCGTCGTCGGACCGCGCGTGCGCGAGCGCATCGCCGAATTCGCGCATCAGCCCGAACGAAAGTGCATTCAGCGCGTCGGGCCGGTTCAGCGTGATCCAGGCGCCCGCGCCGCGCTGCTCATAGGCAATGCTTGAATAGGCCGCCACGCGCGCTCCCCCTGTCGCCTGTCCTGTGCTCTGAGTATAGACCCCGGGGCTCGGGCCTGACAAAGGCGATGCGGCGAATCCGCATGCGCCAACCCGTGGGCCAGGAGCACCGTGCACCGCTCGAGGCTTTCGTGGATGCCCATTCCCGCTCGTGCGAAGCATCAACGCCGATCAGGCGGCCCAGCACTTCATCAATCGGCGAGACTGGACGCGGCGGTGCGCTTCGGCAAGAATCCGTGCAGCCCCAGGGAGTTCGCCATGACAGCCGTCCCCGATTCCAGCGTCGACACCCCGATTCTGCTGCGTTCGCGACAGGGCGCGGTGCTGACCCTGACGCTGAACCGCCCCGACGCCGGCAATGCATTGTCGACGACGATGATCGCGGCGCTGCAATCGGCGCTCGACGATGCAGGGGCCGACGCAAGCGTGCACGCCATCGTGGTGGCCGCCGCCGGCGGCAAGGTGTTCTGCGCAGGACACGACCTGAGGGAGTTCCAGACCCGCAACAGCCCGAGTTTTTCGAAGGCGGTCGCCACGCAGTGCAGCCGGATGATGCAGGCGATCGTGGCCTGCCCCAAGCCGGTGATCGCGAAGATCGAGGGCGTGGCGACCGCGGCCGGCGCGCAGCTGGTCGCCGCCTGCGACCTGGCGATCGCGGCCGACACCGCGCGTTTCGCGACGCCCGGTGTGAACATCGGCCTGTGGTGCCTGACCCCGATGGTCGCCATCAGCCGCACGATCGCGCCCAAGCACGCGATGCAGATGCTTCTGACCGGCCGGCTGATCGATGCCGACGCGGCGGTGCGCTTCGGCCTGATCAACGAAGCGGTGCCGCTCGAGCGGCTCGACGCGACCGTGGATGCGCTGGCGGCCGAGATCGCGAGCAAGTCGCCGTTCACCGTGGCGCTGGGCAAGCAGGCGTTCCACCGCCAGCTGGGAATGGACCTGGCCTCGGCCTATGACTACGCCTCCGAGGTCGTCGTGCGCAACATGCTGGCCGACGATGCCGCCGAGGGCATCGCCGCGTTCACTCAGAAGCGCCCCCCGGTCTGGAAAGGGCGCTAGAGGCCGGGCATACGCGTCGGCAGACCGCGCACCCTCCCCCCGAACGTGTCCTAATCGAAACTCGATCCGACAGACAGCGGCCGATCCGATCGCGTCCGGAACGGCCGAAATCGTCGTTGACATTCGGTTCTCTGGATTCGGCGCCGCAAAGCTGTCTTTGGACCCGTCGGCCAGAAGTATCGAGCCGAAGCGAGTTTTCCCATGCTGGAGTCAAGGCAACGGAAAGAGTGCCTCGACTAGGCCCGGCACTATGCGAAGCCGCTGCAGCAGTGCACCATTTGGACGTTTTCAACTCACCACATGGTGCCAGACTACATGTCTACAACCTCATCGGCCGGGAAGGCAGTACGCGCGGCGAGAGCACAAGTGCTGTGCGCCAAGTCCGTATTGCATGACTCGAGGCGGTTCGGGGCGACCACATCCGCGCCATCGCCGAGGCCGAGCCCTGGCTCGTCACGCCGGGAGGCTGAAACGCCCCCGCGCCGCGCGGCAGCGAGCCCCCGTCACCGTTACGTGCTCATTGGCCTTGTGTGCCTGCTCAATGCCTGTGCTGCCCCAGACCGTCAGCCGCCGCCGCTGCCGGTGCTCCCTGCCACCACCTGGCACACGAGTGCTCCGCCCCAAGTCGAAGCCGTGCTGCTGCACGGCGCCGCAGCCGAGGCCCTGTGGCGCGCATCGCCACGGCGAGCGCCGAGCCTCAGCGGAGGGGACGTAGCCAACGCCGCCCTGGCCTTGGGATACAGCTGCGCCTACGCGCTGTGCGTGGGTGGCCCCATCCTCGTCGGCATCGGGCAGGCCCATCTCGCCATGACTCTGCCACCGCTCGCGGCAAAGCTAGACGCGCTCGTCCGCGACCCGGCCGGGCCGCTAGCGAAAGGACTCGCGCAGCGATTGGAAAGTGGCGCAGCACCGCCGGGCAGCGCGACGCTGCGGCTCGAAACCGCCCTGCTACTCGACGGCGTGGACCCCAGTGCGGTCTGCCTGAGCCTGCGCACCCGCATCGAGCTGCAGGACGGCGGCCGACTGCTGTACCGCGAGTTCATCAGCATCGGCGGGCCGCTGACCACCGCCGGTACGCCCAAGACCGAGTGCCGCAGCTTGAACAAGTGGCTTGCCAACGACGCTGTCGCGTTGCCGCTTGCGATCCAGACCTATGCGAACGCGTTGCCCGCCTTGGTGCGCAGCGCGCTGCCAGGCTGGACCTCACCGCCCTGATCACTTCGATGCAGAATCGCCCGAAGATCAGGCCCAGAACATCGTCGGCCGACCGCTCGCCAGTGATCTCGCCCAGGGCGTCGCCCGGACGGCCAGGTCGTCGTCGATCTGGCCCACGCAGGTCAAATGGCAGCACGGGCCGCAGGCGCCATGGCCACGCATGTCCAGCGCATAGGCACCGATCCCCTGAACCTGCAGGGCCCGGGCAACGGCGTGCATGGCATGGCTGTCGCCCGGGGAGCCATGCACCAGCACGGCGGCGCGCGGCTCATCGGTCTGGCCGGGGCAAGAGCGGTAGCTGCGCCAGTCGGGCACCGTCGCGTGGCGCGTAGTCGCTCAGCTCCGGCAGGTCCCGATAGACGCGGTCGCTCATCACCTTGCCCATCGCACTCGCCACCGGTGGGGCCGGGGTGCCGCCCAGGCCGATCAGGCCGGCCAGCAGCAGCACTGGTATCAGTACCAGGGCGGCCAGGACGATGGCGGCGCGCTTGGGCCAGTAGATGCGCGCTGACGCGGGCTTGAGCAAGCGCTGCGCCAGTTCAGGCCGGCGCGACAGGCGCCACAGCCTGGCGCCACGCCAAAGGCCGACACCAGGCCCGCGAGGGAGAGGCCGCTCATCACTGCGGGCAGGACCAGCACGCGTTTGAGGCTGGCGCGGCGGGCTACGGCCTGGCTCCAGCCGAGGGCTATCAGGCCTAGCAGCAGACCCCAGACCCAGGGCGGCGTGTTCTTGATGATTTGGGTAAACATGGCACGGTGCCGTAGCGGTTGGTTGGATTGGGACGGATTGTTCCCATGCACCGGCTCGCCCGCAAGGGCGCTGCGACGAAGCAGCTCCACAGGGCGCCAACGGTGGCTGGGCGGCGCCGGATCGCAACCGCAGGTGCCCAGACCGCGGCTACATGCCCATGGAGTGATGGCCAAGATCCCACGCACGCGTCGCCGGCGCGTTGCCAACTATGGCCGAAATGTCATGGGCACTTCGCTGTGCCTGCGCGAGCAATGATCTGATTCCGAGGGGGACACCGAACGGGCAGTCATCGGCGCACCCGGCTGCGCGGCGCCGCTCAGCCCAGCCAGCGCTTGCGCCGGCGGTAGTGCTTGACCTCGCGATAGCTCTTGCGATCGCCCGCAGCAGTCATGCCCAGGTAGAACTCGCGCACGTCCTCGTTGCGTCTGAGCTCGTCGGCCGTGCCCTCCAGCACCACGCGCCCGTTCTCCATCACGTAGCCGTGGTCGGCCAGATCCAGCGCAACGCGGCTGTTCTGCTCGACGACCAGCAGCGTGACGCCCTCTGACTTCAGGCGCGCGAGCAGGGCGAACACGTCTTGCACCATCATCGGCGCCAAGCCGAGCGAGGGCTCGTCGATCAGGATCATCTTGGGCAGCGCCATCATGGCACGCCCGATCACGAGCATCTGCTGCTCGCCGCCCGACAGGTAGCCGGCCGTGCGCTCGCGCAGTCCGGCCAGCCGCGGGATCACGCTGTAGACGCGATCGAGCCGCCGGCGCAACTCGGGCGCGCCGGACGCAAGGTGGCCACCCACGATGAGATTCTGCTCGGCCGTCAGGTGGCGCAGCACGCGTCGGCCCTCCATGACGTGCACCAGCCCGCGGCGCACCACCTGGGCGGGGTCGACGCCGTCGATGCGTTCGCCGTCGAAGGCGATCGACCCGCCGGTGACTTTGCCGTCCTCGGACACGATGGTGCCCGAGACCGCCTTCAGCGTGGTGCTCTTGCCCGCGCCGTTGGCCCCGAGGATCGCCACGCAGGTACCCGGCTGAACCGCGAGGGTGATGCCTTTCAGCGCGAGGATGACCTCGGCGTACATCACCTCGACGTTGTTCAGCGCGAGCACGCTCGGCTCCCCAAACTCACCACTTGTTGACTGTGGGCGTGTCGACGTTGGTCGCGGCGGTCACGTAGTTGCCGCCCTTGATGGTCGCGACATTGACCTTCAGCCCCTCGATCGGGAATGGCGCTTCCTTGGCGAACTTCAGCGTCGGCAAGGTGCCGAAGGTCTCCTCGGTGGTCACCGGCTCTGCGTACAGGGTCTCGCGCACCTTGGCCCCGGTCAGATTCTGCGCGCCGTGCTTCTTGATGGCATGCTCGACCACGCGCACCGTGTACAGGCCCTGGCTCATTCCCATCAGGGTCAATACGTTCCAGGGCGCGGCCAGCTTGTAGTCGGCCTTCAGTTTCTCGTAGAAGCGGCGCGCAGGCGTGTCCTCTTCGGAGGCGATGCCCATTCCGTAGGCCTCGTAGTCGCCTTCCATCTGGTTCAGACCCCCGGCGGCCTTGCCCGAGGCCGGCAAGCCGTTGTGCGAACTCGTGATCACCGGGACTTTCGAATTGAGGGCCTGCAGCGCACGCTTGGTCGCGACGACGGCCGCCGTGTTGGTCTGGATCGTGATCACCTCGACGCCGCCGCGTACCAGCCGCCGCACCTGTGTGGTCAGGTCGGTGGGCTGCACCTCGGTGAACACCGTCTCGACGATCTGGATCTCGTTCGGGTTGTCCTTCGCGTAGCGCTCGATGCCGCGGGCGATGTCGACGTAGGCGGGCGAGGCCTCCGAGCTGATGATGCCCACCTTCAGCGGCTGGGAACCGCCGCGCTGGGCCTTCAGCCACTTGAACGCGGCGGCGTGTTCGTGCGCGTAGGTCGGGCGCGGGTTGATGATCCAGGAGTCGGGCTTCCACGCGTAGCCGTAGCCGGCGGTCGACATGAACAGCGGGACACCGTCGTCGGGCAGGCGCTGGCCGAGCGCGGCGACGTCCGGGCCACCCAGGCCGAGCACCACGATCGGCTTCATCTCCGACTTGATCCCCGGCCACAGGCTGGCGGTCTGCGCGGCGTCGTAGCGGGTGTCGAAGTTCTTGTAGTTCAGCTTGACGCCGAGCTTGGCGCCGACCTCGGCGTTCCACCAGTCGAGCACGGCCTCTCGGGACTTGCCGAGCATCGGCATGATGTCGGCGTAGGGGCCCGAGTAGTCGGACAGCAGCGCGACGCCGTAGGTCGTCTGCGCGAGCGCTGCCCCGGGGACGGCGAGTGCGGATGCGAGGCCGGCCGCGACCGCCAGGGCGGCGAAGCCGGATGTGCGTGGATGGGACATGGTGCAACCTCCGTCTGTGGATGGGTGGTGTCGGTCAGTAGGGAAAGGGCCAAAGCCGGTAGCCGGACTTCAGGATATTCCAGCGATGCATCAGGCCTTTGGGTTCGACGATCAGAAACAGGGCGATCACCCCGCCCAGGAACACGTTCATGCTGGCGAACACGATGTCGCCGCCCAGAAACGGAAAGCTAGCGGCCAGCTCCGGGCCCAGCGTGGTGATCAGTTCCTGGACCGCGCGGATGACGAAGACGCCGATCAGCGCCCCCACCACCGATCCCATGCCGCCCACGATGATCATCGCGATGAAGAACACCGAGTTGAACAGCGTGAACTGGTCGACCGCCACGAAGCGCAGCATGTAGGCCCACAGCGCACCGCCCACGCCGGCGTAGAACGCGCCGACCAGGAACGCGGCGGCCTTCGTGGCGACGACGTTGATGCCCATGATGCCGGCGGCCACGTCGTCGTCGCGCACGGCCACGAAGGCACGCCCGAAGCGGCTGCGCACGATGCCGAACGCGCCGCTGACCATGATGGCTGCACTGATCAGGATCAGGTAGTACAGGCTCGTATCGGACGTGATCCGGTAGCCGAACAGGGTGGCCGGCGGCACCGTCGCCCCGTTGGAGCCGCCGAGCCAGCTGCCGGGCAGGTTCAGCACCGCGAAGTGGAAGATGAACTGCGCGGCGATCGTGGTGAGCGCCAGATAGAAACCCTTGATGCGCGCCGCCGACAGGCCGAACACGAAGCCGAAGCCCGCGGCGGCCACGCCCGCAAGCGGGATCGTCAGCAGGAACGACAGGCCGGTCTTCTCTGCGAGCACGGCGGCCGTGTAGGCGCCCACGCCCATGAACGCAGCCTGGCCGAGGTTCACCTGCCCGGCGTAGCCGGTGCAGATCTGCAGGCCGACGACCACGATCCCGGTGATCAGCATGATGTTGGCGACCGCGATCAGGCGGGGGCCGACCACCATCGGCAGCACCGCCAGCGCGCCCAGAAAGAGGGCCAGCGCGAGCCACTGCTTGCGGGTGCGCACGAGTGCGCGATCCTGCGCGTAGCGGACGGCGAATACGCCAGCGGGGTCCATTGCGTCAAACCCTCTCGATCGTGCGCCAGCCGAACAGGCCGGTCGGGCGCACCAGCAGGATCAGCAGCATGATGACGAACGGCAGCACCGAACCGACTGCGCCGCCCACCAGCGGGTCCAGGTAGGCGGTGGCCAGCCCCTGGATCACGCCGACGATCACCCCCGCCAGCAGCAGCCCGCCGATCGACTCGAGCCCGGCCAGCAGCGCGACCGGCAGCGCAGCGAACCCGATCTCGGAGGCGAGGAAGTTCAGCGACTTTCCGGACAGGAAGATCACCGCACCCAAGGTGGAGAGCAGGCAGCCGAGCACCCACGCGAAGGCGATCGAGCGCTTGACCGAAATCCCCATCGACAGCGCCACCTGGTGGTCCTCGGCGACGGCGGTCATCGTCAGCCCGGTTCGCGTGCGGTTGAAGAACCAGGACAGCCCGATCGCCATCACGACGGTCAGCACGCCGCCCCACAGCAGGTTGGTCGGGATCAGCAGCTCGCCGATCACCAACGGCTGCAGCGGGAACACGATCGGAAACGGCCGCACCTGGGGGCCGAAGGCCAGCAGCACCACGCCGCGCAGCAGCACGAGCAGGCCGATCGTGACCATCACCATCGCGAACACCGACTCGCCGACCAGTCGCGCGAAGAAGATGCGCTCGATCAGCAGGCCGACGACGGCCGCGAGCACGAAGGCCAGCGGAATGCCGATGTACATCGGCAGCCCCAGGCTGATCACCATCCACCACTGCAGGAAGCCGCCGAGCACGACCAGTTCGCCCTGCGCGAAGTTGAACACCTTGCTGGCGCGGTAGATGACGACGAAGCCCATCGCGATCATCGCGTACAGCAGCCCGAGCAGCGCACCGTTGATCGCGTAGTTGACGAAGTCGATGATCATCACGCCCCTTCCGTTGCCACCGTCAGGGGCGGCTGCAGTGCCGGTCCGGCTGCGGCGCCGTTCACCTCGGTGATCGCCACCTTCGCGCTGAGCGTCCCCTTGCGGCCGTCCTGGTAGGTGACCGGCACGGTGATCGTCACCTCGCGTTCGCCTGCGTAGAGGCCGTCGATCAGCGGGGCGTAGCGTTCCTCGAGAAACTCCCGGCGCAGCTTGCGCGAGCGGGTGAGCTCGCCCTCGTCGGGGTCCAGTTCCTTGGGGAAATTGGCAAAGCGCAGCACGCGGGCCTGCGCGGGCAGGAAGACGTTGATGCGCGCGATCTCGCTTCGGATCAGCTCGCGGACCTCGGGTCGCTGCGACAGGTCGGTGAAGGTCGAGAACCCGATCTTTCGCTCTTCCGCCCAGCGCCCGACCACCTGCATGTCGATGTTGATCAGCGCGGCGACGAAGTCGCGCTGCTCGTCGCCCAGCGTCATCAGGTCCTTGATGAACGGGCTGAATCGCAATCGGGTCTCGATGAACTGCGGCGGGAAACGGTGGCCGCCGCGCAGGCGCCGCATGTCCTTGACCCGCTCGAGGAAGACCAACTCCCCCGCCTCGGTCTGCGAGACCGCGTCGCCGGTGCGGTACCACTCCCCGTCCATCGCCTCGGCGGTCTTGTCCGGCTTGCCGTGGTAGCCGGCGAAGCCGGAGCCGCCCTTGACCAGCAACTCGCCCTCGCCCGACACGCGCCACTGCAGGGGCGGCCCATACCGCGGCTCGCACTTCATCCAGTGGCCCACGGTCTCGAGGTCGTACTTCGCGCCCTGGTGCAGCGTCAGCAGCCCGATCTCGGTGGCACCGTACGCGTTGCGCAGGTGCACGCCCATCGCGTGAAAGAGCCGGTAGACGTCGGGCGCCATCGCCGACCCGCCGCACAAGGTGATCTCGGCACGAACCAGGCCCAGCTTGTCGCGCAGCGGCTCGAGAACCAGCGCGTCGGCCAGCGGATACATCAGCCGCGCCGCCAGCGACGGCTGCCGGCCCTCGAGCCTGCCGACGTGGACCTCGCGACCGACCGCGACGCCCCATTCGTAGACCGCCCGGCGCAGCGGCCCCGCGTCCAGCATGCGGGCCTGCACGACCGACGCGAGGTTCTCCCATTGCCTGGGACTGAACAGCATCGCCTCGACCGCCAGTTCGCGCAGGTTTGCCAGCACCTGTTCGGGCCGCTCGGGAAAGTTGACCACCATCGGCACCATCAGCCCGAGCGTGATGCCGAAAAACTGCTCGGTCGCCCACGCCGGCGCGATGTAGGTCAGGTACTCGCAGCCCGGCCGGAAGTCGAGCGCGCCGGTGATGCGCGCGGCGTTGTCGAACAGGTAGCGCTGCGTGAGGATCACCCCCTTGGGCCGCCCGGTGGTGCCCGAGGTGTAGGACAGCACGGCGACGTCGTCGGCGCAGCCCGCGGCCAGCTCGCGCTCGTAGCACGCCGGATCCCCCGCGTGCACGTCGCGTCCGCTGCGCTGCACGTCCTCGAACGGGTGCAGCAGCGGGTCGCGGTAGCTCCAGAGGCCCGCGGCGTCCCAGTAGACGATCGCTTTCACGGCAGGGGCCTGCGGCACCACCGCCAGCGCCTTGTCGACCTGCTCCTGGTCCTGCGCGACGATCACCGTCGCGCCAGAGTCCTGTGCCAGGTAGGCGATCTCGTCGGCGTTCTGGTCGGGATAGAGCGACACGACGGCAGCGCCCAGCGCGTGCGCGGCGAACTCGGTCCAGAAGTGCTCAGGCTCGTTCTCGCCGATCGCCATCACGACGCCGCCGCGGCGCAGCCCGAGCCCCTGCAGGCCCAGCGCCAGCGCGCGCACGTTGTCGTGCACCTGCGCCCAGGTGAATTCGTGCCAGACGCCGAGCCGCTTGTGGCGCTCGCAAACCGCATCCGGGCTCAGCCTGGCGCGCTCGGCCAGCACCTGCGCGAGGGTTTGCGCCTGCTCGATCGTCATTGCGCTTCGCCCAGGTAGGCACGGATCACGTCGGGGTTGCGCTGCACCTCGGCCGGCGTGCCATCGGCGATCACCCGGCCGAAATCCAGCACCACGATGCGGTCGGCCAGGTCCATGACCACGCCCATGTCGTGCTCGACCAGCACGACCGGGGTCTTGCGGGCCTCGCGCACGTCGAGGATGAAGCGCGCCAGGTCCTCCTTTTCTTCGGAGTTCATGCCGGCCATCGGCTCGTCCATCAGCAGGATGCTCGGCTCCTGCGCGAGTGCCCGTCCGAGGTCGACGCGCTTGCGCAGCCCGTAGCCCAAAGTGCCGACGCGCTCGTTGCGGATCGACTCGATCTCCAGGAAGTCGATGATTTCCTCGACAGTCCGGCGATGCTCGTCCTCCTCGCGCGACACCCAGGGGAAATAGCAGAACGCCTGCAGGATGTTCGTCTTCATGTGGACGTGGCGGCCCACGAGGATGTTCTCGACAACCGTCTGCCCGGCGAACAGGTGCGTGCCCTGAAACGTGCGGGCCACGCCGCGGCGCGCGATCTGGTCCACACGCATCGAACGGACAGGCTCGCCGTCGAGCTCGACGCGGCCGACCTGCGGCCGGTAGAAGCCGGAGAACACGTTCAGCAGCGACGTCTTGCCGGCGCCGTTGGGACCGATGATCGCGAGCAGCTCGTCGTGGTTGACTTCGACGGTGACGCCATCCAAAGCAGTGACGCCGCCGAAGCGGAGTGTCACCTCGCGCACCGCGAGGGCAACTGCCACGATCCGAACTCCTCCCGTTGGGCGATGCCGCGCGCCCGTCGTCTGATTATCTGCCGCGGATGCAAAAAGTCTTGCAGGTCATGGGCACCCTGTCAACGTCTCAATTCGTCGACGTTCGCCGCCGCCAGCTGCGGGGGAACGCATTTCGGGCAAGCCGCTTCAGAAGTGGTTGGACGACGAGTTCAGCTTCGTCGGCCTGAATCACGAGAGCGGCTGCTTGCTCATGAACACCTCGGGCGGTAGCGGTCGAGTCCTGTTCGTTCGGTGTCCCAATGGCTGGTCCAAGAAGCATTCGACCGCTCGGTAGCGAGCGGATGGGCAGACGCTCAGTCGGGCGAGGGCGCGCGCCTGATGCGCACGACGATGGGGCTCGGGTACGCCGCTACGGCCAACGTGTCGCCCGCAGTGACGGCACTCATCATTCCCCCGATCTGTGCGCCCTTCAGTACGGTGCCCACGGCCAGCACGGCCGCAAACGCGGGGCCCATGATCGGTGCCGCCGCTGCACCCACGGCCACGCCGGCGATGGCGCCGACCGTGGCGCCGGTGCGGGTGCCCTGGCGCACCGCATCTTGCGGCGCCGTGACGGCGCGCCCCGCCGCGGCTCCCGATTCGCTCGCGGCGCCGGCGGGCAGCTTGCACAGGACTTGCAGCGGGGAATTCGAGGCCGCGACGGCAACGGTTCCCGGCGCGGCGAAGGGCCAGCTTCCGAAGGAATTGGATGCCTGGCAATCCAGCGGTCCGCTCCAGGCTGGATCATCGGCCTCGACTCGAACCTCCACGGTCTGCATCGGGGCCTTGCTGTCGGCAAGGCTGGACTCCAGTACGCCCTTCCGTCCTTGCGTCGGGTCCGTCAGATGAAGCTTGTTGCCCGCGGAAAACATTCCCCACGTGACTTCCTGCCACACGAACGCCAACGCGCCGGCCTCGACATCGACGTCGAGAGTGACGGTGTTCTCAGCTCTTGACGTGACGGTGTGCCGGCCGGGTGCGACTTCCCGGTAGAGGTAGGTCCTGGAGGCGGTCTGGCCCAGAGGGGCTCCATCCAGATAGACATCCATTCTGATCGCCGGAGCCTCGACCTCGTTCCGGTAGACGAAGATCCCGGCCCTGTCGGGCGCGACGGCAAATGCCTTCAGCGCCGCGTCCTGCTGTGGATCGCCCATCGGCACCGATGCACAGCCCAGCAGGCTTGCCGCCATGGCGAGAGCCGCGGCGAAGTGCTTCACGGGGTTGCTCTTTGGGAGGAGGTGTCGACTGAGAACGTTCGTCGGCTCAGTCGTGGTCGATATCCTGACCGAACACGATCTCGACACCGTTCACGTCGCGCCACACAACGGCGTAGGTGTCGTCGCCGAAGTCCCATGTGAAACCCAGGACATCGCGATCGAACGCCGCTGTGGTCCTGACGTCCTGGACGTGCAGGATCGGGGCCACTTGAACGAACTGTGCAGGCGTAGGCGATGGACGTGCAGGCATCGGGGCCTCCCGTTGGATGACGTATCAGGCCGCATCACTGGCCTTGGCTGCCCATTCGCTCTTCCTGTTTCGCATGCCGACCGGCAATGCCAGCCCTATTCTGTGGCGCGACATTGCACCACCGGGATCGAGATTGGCCAGCATCAGCGCAGCAGCATCGGCATAGGGCACGATCATCTCGGGCACGCGATACGCAAAGAAGGGCAGCACAAGGGCGCCGGGCAGCGTCCGAACGATGGAGGGTACATGCACGGGCAGTCTGTCCGTTGAGATGCGCAGCCGGTCGATGCCCAGCGCCGGCCCTTCGACCATGGGCCCCGGGCACAGCACTCGCCAGTCAAGTTGTGTCGAACGAATGCGATCGAAGTTGATGCGATGGGGCCAGTACGTCGACCTGATCTTTGGCAGGTCGACGCCCCGGCGACCCGAGTCGTCGATATCGAGAAGACCTGCTCCGGCCATGAACCAGCAAACGGGCCGGTCAGCCGATGCAATGGACTCGAGACCGGCAACGATTCGATCGACGAGTCGGACGAAAGCCTCCCCGTCGGTCACGAGCCCGGCGGTACTGATCACGACATCGTGGCCACACAGTGTGTCGGCGAGTTCGGATACCGGAACCGTGGAAAGATCAGCCTGAAAGACGGCAATCCTGTCGCGAAGCTCAGGCGGAAGCTTCGATGGGGTGCGGACAAGGGCCGAGACGTGCTGGCCTGCCGCCGCGGCCAGGTGAATGACATGCCTGCCCAGCGAGCCCGTGGCACCCAGGACGATGATCTTTGACATGCGGGTCATTCCCCGGGTTTGCAGGCGAAACGGATTCGACGGAGGCTACGCATGCGCGGTCCCGTCGGCTGGCCTCACGTTGACGACGACGATCCCGGTCTTCTGCCCCGTCTCCACGTAGCGATAGGCGTCGGCGATTGCCTCGAGGCGATACGCTCGATCGATGACCCCGCGGAACTCGCCCGCCTCCAAGCGCGTCTTCAGCAAGTCGACAAACGCCCTGGCCTTGCTGCTCTGCGGCAGCGGGAACATGACCCGGTGGCTGCCGCGGATCCACGACCAGATCGCGAGCAGAGGATTCTGGCACCAGGGCCCGAGATCCGTCGCTGCGAAGACCCCGCCGGGCTTCAGCAATCGCCGACAACGAAAGAACGACGTCTTGCCCACTGCGTCGAACACGAAATCGAAAGTCTCGCCCATTTGCGTGAAGTCCTGCGCCGTATAGTCGACTGCGCGGTCGGCGCCGAGGGTTCTGACGAGGTCCAGGTGCCGCGTTGCGACGACCGCCGTGACCCTGGCACCGTACGACTTCGCAAGCTGCACCGCCGCCGTGCCAATGGCGCCCGATGCTCCATAGACGAGAAGGCTGTGGCCCGACCCGACGCGAAATGCCTGCAGATACGTATCCGCATACCAGGCCCCCTCGCAGACCACGACTTCGCCGAAACCTGCCGCTGCCGGCATGGTCGCAATCGCCCCCGTTTCGGGCACGCAGAGGTATTCGGCATGCGCGCCGTACTCGTCGGGCGACAAGCCGAAGACGCGATCGCCCGGCTTGAACGACGCGACGCCCGCGCCGACCGCCTCGACCACCCCTGCGAAGTCCATGCCCAGGATCGTGCGCCGTGGCCGTAGGAGCCCCGCGACGAACCGGACGAAGAAGGGGTGGGGTCGGAGCATGCCGCAATCGGTCCTGCTGACCGTCGTCGCATGGACCCTGATCAGGACCTCGCCCGCTCGTGGTTCCGGTTTCGGCACCTGCCGGATCTCCAGGACATCGGGCGACCCGTAGCGCGCGCTGATCACCGCCTTCATGGTCCGGGGCTGCGTCGCCTGGCAATCGGAGCGAGGGGTTGGACTGCATCGGCGCGACATGCGTTCGCCCGGCATCATTGCCCCCGCCGGTGGGCGTCCGTGTGGCCGCGGTCAGGCCTCACGCCGCGCCACGGCCAGATAGGCGCCCAAGCCAAGCATGGTGACGCCCGACACCCTGGTCAGGAGTCGAGCGCGCGCGGCGCGGGCGGCGCTTGACACGAGCAAGCGATCCGCGGCGAAGACCGCCACGACGTCGACGAACGTGTTGAGCGCAACGCAGATGCTTCCGAGCAAGACCAGCTGTGGGACCAAGGGGTCGGCTGGCGAGGCAAATTGAGGCAGGAACGCCAGAAAGAAGAGCGCGGTCTTGATGTTCAAGGCCTCGACGACAACGCCCTCGAACAGTGCGCGGCGCGCGCCGCCAGCGGCGACAGTCTCGACCATGAGCGCCTGATCCTTGCGCAGCAGCAGGCGAATGCCCAGGTAAACGAGATAGGCGGCGCCGAGGTACTTGACCAGGTTGAAGGCCATGGCGGACTCGGCAACGATCAGCGACAGGCCGAGCGCCGCCGCGAGAACGTGGACCATTCCGCCAATTCCGGTGCCGAAGCACGAGGCCAGGCCCTCGGATCGACCGCCGGCGGCCGTGCGGGCGACGACATAGGCAATGCCCGGACCGGGCGTCATGGCAAGAATCGTGGCGGCGATGACGAAGGATTCGAACGACATGGTGTGGGTGCCGTTCAGTGGTGACGGCCAGCCGACGCTGTCGGATGTATGCGATTGGGCGCGACTTGCACCGGCTCGCCGGCAATGACCAGGTCGAGGACCTTGCCGTTCTCGAACAGTTTGGTGGGCGGCTGGTGCATGCGAATCCAGTTGACAGCGACGGGGAGCGGCCGGCTCGAGACGCCAGACCACGCTGATTCGGCTAGTAGTTGAACATTCGATCGTGCTCGAGCGAAAGCTTGACGAGCACGTTCGGCATGGCGAACTCGGCGGGCTTTCCTGCAAGGTCGGCCGCCGACACGCCTCTGCTCTTGGCTGACATGCCGGACACATAGAAGCGAGCGTTCCCCACGACCAAGGCGTCGAAGTGCTCTCGTAGCCGACCCGTGCCCAGACCCGTCAGCGAGTCGAGGACGGAGTCTCGTACGAGTTGAGCGGCATCGCCCGCAAGAAACAGCGAGACGGAGTGGCCTTCGTCTACGGCGGCCTTGGCGACCAGGAAAGCCAAGGCGGCGCGAGTCGGGTCCTCGGGGCCGTGAGTGACGTGTACGAGTATCTTTGCCATCGGACTGCTCCTTCACTCGAGTGAGGGTGCGCGGGAAAGCCGTGGTGGGAGTTCGTGCATGGACAGGGCGCTGGAATCGACCGCGACACGGGCGCCGATCGAGCAGATTCGAGCGGGTTGGTATCGGGTCATTTCCATTGGCAGACGTTGGATGGCACGTAAATGCCCTGGAAAAGTCCAATTGTCGTGGTTTCGTTCTTCATGATCAACCAGCGCTGGTCCTGTTTGCCGCCGAAGACAGTGAAACCGCGTCTCTCGGAGAAGGCGCAGGACATGGCGACGTCCTCCAACGCCAGGCGGATGGAGAAAGCGCCGAGCCTCATGAGTGGCTCCTTCGGGTCGTCC
>CAYGZN010000001.1:28104-42198 GCA_964354355.1 uncultured Burkholderiaceae bacterium
CGCCAGGCGGATGGAGAAAGCGCCGAGCCTCATGAGTGGCTCCTTCGGGTCGTCCAGTGTTCCGATGCGAACGACAGTGACTCCCGGGTAAGCAGGCGTATCCGCGAATAGATGGCGTCCACATTGCGCACAGAAGCGCCGACGAACAGGAATATTGCCGCTCCCTCCGGCTCGGACTTACTCGCTGGGCGGTCCCGTGATCTCGATCGCCTGGGATGGAAAGAGAGCGTTGACCGTTCCGTTTCCCGCGACGCGCTGACAGTCGTGGCACCAGCAGATTCTCGCGTTCACCGGTTCTGCGGTGAGACGGTAGCGTACCTGCCCACAGAGACAACCGCCGGTTCGTTCGAACATTGGGGGAACCTCGCTTGCGAGTGGTGACGAGGGTGGCGAAAGCGTTCTGCGCGGCCCAACGATCAGGCTCAGCCGCCGCCGCCGAGGGCGGTCGGCCGCATAGAATGGTTAGCCCTGGCTACGCGCGTACGCATGCCCGGCGACGCCGACGATCAGGCAAACCAAAGCAATGATGTCGGCCATGAAGACGCGGGCCACGTGAGCGTTATAGCCGCCGACGGACCGAGCCAGCCAAAGGAAGGAGACGACGCTGACAAAGCCGGCAATGAATGCAACGGTTTGAAACGGGGGGCTGAAGGCGGCGAAAAGAAGGAACAGACCCAGGAGGCCAAAGAGGATGGCGCGGTGGCGCATGAGGATGGCAAGATTGGGCTCGTTGATCGGAATGCCATAAAGCGCTGAAAGCCGCTCGTTTCCAAGCACGCCCGAGAGGGGAAGCAAATGAACGACGGCGACAACAACGAGCATCGCTGACACGAGATGACGCATGGGCGCTCCTGACAAGATTGGCGATCGAGCCGACCGGACCGCACGGGCAGCGGTTGAAGGCGCACTGGGGCGACGACCGAATCTAGTTCTATACTAGCGCGGCGGCCAGCGGTCCGTAGTTTGCTCGATAGACCGAGTTTGTCAGGAATCGGGTCATCGGATCGCGCACCATCGGGGGAAGGCTTCTGATGCGGTCGCGACGCCGGGTCTGGTCATGTACCCAGCGAATTCGAGCGACTCGTTGGGTGGTGTCGTCGTTCTGGACGTGGGCCACGCTCCGTCCCGACGCCATCAGTTTGCCCAGCATCAGCGCGTCCTCGAAGGCTATTGCAGCGCCAGATGCCATGTTGGGTGAGGTCCCGTGGGCGGCGTCGCCGATGATCAAGACGCTGCCCGCGCCCCGCGGTTTCCACCAAAGGGCGTCGATCCAGTGATCGACGCCGGGCACTGTACGAAAAACCGCCACCCAGCTTGGCCGCACTAGCGTGGCTGCGGGTTGACGAACACAAGACTGCGGGCCGATGACCACACACCATCGCCACCGACCACGAGGTCAAACACGCACTCGGCACCGTCGGTGAACTTGACCGCCGCCGCGAAATGGCCAGGGTGAGTCCAGCTATGCCGGCGCCCGCGATGAGAACGCGCTCGATCTTGGGCATGGACTCGCTTCGTAGTGTGGGCCGCATTCGAAGGCCGCGGCCTGTGTCAGTTCGGCCACAGGGACTGGTCAGGTCGTGAAGTCGCACTCATCGCTGGAGACTACTCGAACTCGCGGCCCAAAGCTCGATATGTTCGTGAGGGTGGCGTTGTGATGCGCAATGACTTGTTGCGCTGAGATCGCGGCGTTGCCGGCCGACGTGTGCGCATCACAGATCAGCAGAACTGGGAAACCGAGCGCAAGAGCGCGTCGGGCAGTCGTGTCCACGCAGAACTCCGAATGCATGCCGCAAACGGCGACAGTGCGGATACCGCGCTCTCGAAGGATCGCTTCGAGGTGGGTACCCAGGAACGAGTCAGGAGTGGTCTTCCGTACGCGCAGATCCGTGGCTTGAACTTGAAGTCCGCTTGCGAGCTGCCACGCCGCAGATCCATACTCGAGGTACCCCGACTCGGATTCGTGCTGGATGAATATCACGGGCGCACCCGCGGCTCGCGCTCTTAGGGCAACGCGATTGATTCGTGCAATCGTTCCCGCGCAGTCGTACGCCGCGCCCTCGCCTTCGCATAGGCCCTGCTGCACATCGATGACAAGAAGGGCCGTATTCATCGTGGTGATGGCTCCGCTTGCGGTCTAACGCTCCGCATCGGCGGACCTCGCTAGAAGTTCCGGCCGAGCCCTCGGGCCCGATCGAGGTAACCGCGCCTCGTTTCATCGTCGGCACCATGAACGGCGTGGAACAGCTCATGCTCCACTTTCTTGATCCCCGGATAGCTCAAGGTGTACTCGTCGACGACTTTGCACATGGCTTCGCGCAGCCCAGTGCCATAGGAACGTTCATCCCAGATCGTCGTCTGGATGATCAGCGCCTTCTCGTGCGTGAGCCGCCCCCGACGGCCGTTGATGTCGCCCCGCCATGCATCCGCAGTCAGGTCGTAGGCGAAGCCCGGTGTCCACACGCGATCGAGCCACCCTTTCAAGATGGCCGGAAAGCTCAGGAAATGGACGGGTGCAACGAACGCAAGCGCCTGGGCTCGCGCCACCTTCTGCTGCTGCACGAGCACGTCCTTCGGCTGAAAGCGTTCCCGCAGCAAGCGGATGATGCCACGGTCGTCACGGTCACCCAGTAGCCGCTTCATCGCAAACCGTCGCAGGGGACCGCCGGCCCCCTCGAGCAGGGACTCCCGCAATCGCATTCGGTCGAGTATGTCGTCCGGGATGCTTTCAGTCATCCAGCTCGGCGTATCGCGTGGACGGTGCACCGGATCGAACCCGATCGCATACAGGTCGATGACTTCGGTCGAGTGTCCGGCCTCATGAAGACCTGCGGTGAATTCATCCAGGATAGCGTGGCAGAACGACTTCGGATTCGAGTTCGCGTAGATCGTGAGCACATGCATCGCAGACGTCTCGACTAGGGAGAAGACCGAAGCTATCGAGGCCGGTTGGGCGCAACGGGAATTGCGGCAAGACTATCACCGATGACCACGAGACATGATCGATCGCCGGGAGCGCCGAAGGACCTTCAAGCGACCGGCGGGCAGCTACACCAAGGTTGCACCTTCGAGCAGAAGAAGATGAGGTCAACGCGTGGAACGGCACCTTTGGCCCAGTTGCGAGGCCTAACGTCGAAGCTGTAGGGCGGCTCACGGCTTGCCGGCAGGCGTCCCCTGGAGCGCAGTGTTGGCCCGTGCCGCAACGCGCTTGGAAAGAAACGCCGACGAGGCGGGACAAAGACTGGAAAACTGCGAGGTTGCGCGAATAGCCGAAGGCGCTTCATCGCGAGAGGCGGGCGAGTACCCAAGGCCAAGAAAGAACCGATGGGCTGTAGTGGTGAGAAGGAACAATGTTTCAGCGCCTTGGGCAGCCGAACGTGACTCCGCGAATAGAACCAGCTCGCGTGCAAGCCCGCGCTTACGGAAAGAGGGACGAACAGCGAGAGACCGCAGCAAGCCAAACGGCGGATAGAGTTCGACGCCAACGACTGCGACCAAATGGCCGCCGTCGCGGATGCCGAAGAATTGAAGCGCCGGCGAGGCCGAGATATCGGCGATTGGCAATGCGTTCTCGGTCAGAAGCGAAGTCACTTCCTCGATTGAGGAAATAGGCTCGATGTTCATGTGGTGCGGGCCAACGTTCGACATGAGCGGCGGCTGGAGGCGGGCGCGGCCTGCCGGAAGACGTCCGCTCGATGGAGGAGTTAGAGCGCCGGCGATCAGAAGCCTGCAAGCTGTGGCCACATCCAACTACTTCGGGCCGCTGCTGCGCCGGAAACGGAAATCGCAGCGGGCGGCGCCCTGTGCGAGCGTGGTCGTGCGCATAAGATCCACGCCGACCAGCTCGGCGTGCGGCCAGTCAAGTTCGCACAGGACGGGCCCTAGTTCCGGCGCGCCCTCAGCCCGTAGGAACTTGAGAATGGCGCACTCGACGAAATCGATACCGAATTCGAAGCGACCCAGCTCGCCGGGGATGAAGTCGTAAACATAGTCGTGCGGGTTCGTGCGCTCCTGTGACATGCGCGCCAGCGCTCTAAGGCGTCGTTGATGTCTCGCTGACATGCGTGTGCGCCCGTAGAGGTGGCGCAGGAAGCGGGGATAGCGGGACCAGTACGCCCGGAAGAGAGCGCAGAAGAATCCGGGTGCCTCCTGCAGCGTCAGTCCCCGAGGCTGGAGCGCTCGCCACAGCGCGAGCCACAGCGCCGAGCCGTACAGGCTGAACGAGCGCGGGTTCGCCGCACCGCCGATCCATGGCAGCCGGTTGATCACGCGCTCGTACTCGGCGCGCGTCGCCCCGATCAGCGCGTCTAGATCGTGCTCGCCGAAGCGCTTGAGCAGAAACCCGCGCAACATCTTCACGCCGCCATCAAACTGGCGCAGGAGCCGCCCGTGAAGGCGCGGATCATGCTCTACCGCGCGATACGACGTCTCGGCCTTCACACCCATGGCTCTCGCGTTCTAACTTGTATTTCGGCGTTTCAAGTGTACGACTAACCTCGGTCCGGGTGGATAACCTCTGCAGTCCACTTCCCTGAATACCCTGGCCCGGCGCGCCCTCCCGGCGTGACGCGAGTTCGTGGTGCCGCCTTTGGGTCCGCCTAACCTGCATCGAGCCACTGGCGTTTCGAACGGCCCATTGCAGTGTGTCGAGGGGCAATGCACGCCGCACGACGAGGCGCATGGGATCCTCGCCACCGGTGTGCAGGCCGCTGTCGTCGTTAGACGGGCGCGCGGCGCCGCCCAAGGTGACGCGCGCTTCGAGGATAATGGCGGGGTTGCGCCGGCGCGCCAGTGCGTGCCGGCCCCTGCCGACCCTACCAGGAGAGTCCATTGAAGACCCGCATCACCGAACTGCTCGGCATCGAGCACCCCATCATCCAGGGCGGCATGCACTACGTCGGCTTCGCCGAGCTGGCCGCGGCGGTGTCCAACGCCGGCGGGCTGGGCATCATCACCGGCCTGACGCAGAAGACGCCCGAGCTGCTCGCGAAGGAGATCGCACGCTGCCGCGACATGACCGACAAGCCGATCGGCGTGAACCTGACGTTCCTGCCGACCTTCGCGAAGCCGCCTTACCCCGAATACATCCGCGCGATCATCGAGGGCGGCGTCAAGGTCGTCGAGACCGCCGGGCGCAATCCCGAGCCGTACATGCCCTACCTGAAGGCGGCCGGCATCAAGGTGATCCACAAGTGCACGTCGGTGCGCCATTCGCTCAAGGCCGAGGCGATCGGCTGCGACGCGGTCAGCGTCGACGGATTCGAGTGCGGCGGCCATCCCGGCGAGGACGACGTGCCCAACTTCATCCTGCTGCCGCGGGCGGCCGACGAGCTGACGATCCCGTTCGTCGCCTCGGGTGGCATGGCCGACGGCCGCAGCCTGGTGGCTGCGCTGGCGCTGGGCGCCGACGGCATGAACATGGGCACGCGCTTCATCGCGACGAAAGAGGCGCCGGTGCACGACAACGTCAAGCAGGCGATCGTGAAAGCGTCCGAACTCGACACACGGCTGATCATGCGCTCGCTGCGCAACACCGAGCGGGTGCTGCTGAACAAGGGCGTCGAGCGCGTGATCGAGATCGAGCGCGAAAAGGGCGCCGCGCTGAAGATCGAGGACATCGTCGAGCAGGTCGCCGGCATCTACCCGAAGGTGATGACCGAAGGCGACACCGAAGCGGGCGCGTGGAGCTGCGGCATGGTCGCCGGCCTGATCCACGACGTGCCGACCTGCCGGGAGCTGATCGACCGGATCATGGCGCAAGCCGACGCGATCATCGGCCGGCGGCTCGCCGCGATGGCGGGCGGCAAGGTCCCGGCCTGAGCAGCGACCGTCGCGGCCTGCGCCGGTCGCGTTTCGACCCACCGAGGAGATTCGAGCATGGCCACTGCAAAAGCCCACGCGAAGTGGATGGGGACGCTCAAGGACGGCACCGGCTCGATGTCGGGTGCTTCGGGGCACTTCGATGCGCCCTTCACATTCGCCACGCGGTTCGAGGGCGCCGCGGGCGGCACGAACCCGGAAGAGTTGATCGGCGCTGCCCAGGCGGGCTGCTTCTCGATGTTCCTTGCGGCCCAGCTCACCAACGCGGGCCATCCGCCGACCCGCATCGAGACCACGGCCACCGTGCACCTGGGGGCGGGGCCCACGATCACGAAGATCGAACTCGAAACCGTTGCGGTCGTCCCGGGCGTGAGCGCCGACGTCTTCAAGGAGAAGGTCGACTTTTCCAAGAAGAACTGCCCCGTCTCCAAGGCTCTGGCGAGCATTCCCGAAGTGACGTTCAACGCGACGCTCGAGTAGGCGGTCCGCTGCCGGCGGGCAAGAGCCCGCCTGCCGTTCCTCGATTGCCACGAGGTTCTGGACGCCGATGCGGCATCCAGTCCCCGTCAGGACGGCTCAGGGCGTGTGGGCGTCCAGGACCGACCTCTCCAGCTCGGTGAAGGCCTCCTGCACGTAGGTGCCCAGCCGCTGCAGGTCCGGCAGCTCGTCGGTGGCGATCAGGCCGAAGTAGAGCTCGCCTGCGTAGCTGAACAGCGTGATGTTCAGCAGGTTGCTGGGCGGCAGTGTGCTGATCGGATGCATCTCCTCGACCTTCGCGCCGCCGATGTACAGGTGGTCCTTGGGTCCCGGCACGTTGGAGACCAGCGTGTTGCCCATCGGCGGCAGGGTGTCGCTGAGCTTCAGCACCTCGGCCAGTTGCGCCACCAGGCCGCTGATGATCGTGTAGGACTCGATGGCCTCGGGCGCGACGCTGTCGACCATCGTGCGCACGCCTCTGAGCGAGAATCCGATGTTCCTGAGCCTGCCATAGGGGTCGTCGGTGGGCGGCGAGAGTTCCACCTGGATGATGCCGATCTTGTTGCCGGCCGCCTTTTCGCCCTCGCGCCGCAGGCTGACCGGCATCTGGATGGTGATCGGTCGCCGGAATTCGACCCCGCGGTCCTTGAGGTAGCGGCGCAGCGCGCCGTCCAGGCAGGTCAGCGCGACATGGTTCAGCGTGGACCGGGTGCGCTCTCGGATCAGGTTTACGCGCTGCATCGACACCCCGGCCGTGGCGAACTGTCGTCCCGGGGTCACCGTGCCGGTCAGCGGCGTGCGGGCCGTTGCGATGAAGGGCAGCGCGATGGCGTTCTTGGTGAGCTTGACGCTCTCGAGAAGCAGCATGGCGGTCAGCCGGCCCAGTCCCATCGCGCGGCGTCCCGCGCCGGTGACTTCCTTCCACACCGATTGAAAGATCTCCTGCTGGATCTTCTTGCCGCGAGCGCGCGGACCGGCGTGTGCCTTCGTCCAGATCGGCGTCAGGGCCCGATGGTCGCCGTTCGCCGCCATGCTCTCGGCCGTCCAGCGCACCATCGTGACGCCGTCGGCATAGGCGTGGTGCATCTTCTGATACAGCGCGAAACGGCCGTTCTCCAGGCCGTCGATCACGTGCACTTCCCACAGCGGTCGCGATCGGTCGAGCATCGGCGTGTGCAGCCCGGCGACGAACGCATACAGCGACTGCCGGTCGCCCTTGCCGCGCTCGAGACGATGATAGAAGACGTGCTGCGTCAGGTCGATCGATTGGGCGTCTTCCCAGTGCGGCAGCGGCGTGAGCGCAAAGCTGATCACGCGATCGAACGGAGGCTTGACGTCGGTGTGGGTCAGCAGGTCGCGGTACAGCTTCCTGGCAAACCCCGCCGTGGCCCCCGGCGGCTTCCTGCAGATGAGCAGCCCCGCGACGTGCTTGGGGCTGGCCACCGTTTCGGCGATGAAGAACCCGAGGTCCAGCAGCGACAAGGTGGCCATGGCGGTGCCTGTGTGGTGCGTATCCGGATCGGGTCAGCGCGGCCGGGATCGGTCAGGCTGCCCGGGTGCGCGCCTTCGCCGGCGCCCGGGCGGCGGCCGCGCGCGAGGGCCTGGCCGTGACGACCCTGGCAGCCTTGGTCGCCTTGGCTGCTTTGACCGCTTTGGCTGCCTTGACCGCTTTGACCGCTTTGACCGCTTTCGCGGCGTCGGCCTTCCTCGACTTCGCGGCCACGGCGTTGGCCGTGCCCGCGCCCTTCCAGGTCAGCCGCGCCTTGCGGGCCAGCTTGACCACCTTGGCGATGTCCTCGTCGGTGTACACGCCCTTGACCCCCGAGATGGCGGCCAGCTTCATGCCGTGCTTCAGGCCCAGCTTGTAGATCTCCTTGACCTTCTCCCACTCCGTGTCACGGCCGATCGTGAACACCTCGAACCGGCCCTCCAGGGCCAGCACGATGGTCTCCGCCAGGCAGGCGTAGACCACGTTCGGAGGCAGGCCGATGGACTTCAATCCCTTGACCTTGGTGGGCAATTCGATCTCGCCCGATTCGATCACCAGCACGTCGGGGCGCTTGGCGACTTCTGCCGCGGGCAGGTCCAGGGGCCGTGCGACGTCGGTGATCACGCAGCCCGGCTTGACCTTGGTGATGTCCAGGATCGTCTTGCCGGCACCCGACGTGGACGTCACGATCATGTCCATGTCGGCCAGCAGGTCGTCGTAGTCCGCCGACGTGAACACCTTGGCGTTCGGCGTTTCCTTGAGGATCGAGGCCTTGAGCGCGTCGAGCTTGGGCAGGCTGCGCCCCGCCAGATAGACCTCCTCGAAGGACATGGCCAGCAGCCGCGCGCTGACCGAGCCGATCGAGCCCGTGGCGCCGATCACCATCGTCTTGGCGTGCACCTTCTTGTCGTGCTTGTTCAGGTGCACCAGTCCCATGCGGCGCATGGCGTCGGCCGCGGCCCACAGTGCACCGGACGCCGAATAGCTGTTGCCGGTGGTGATCGGAATCCGGGCGCGGCGCGCCACGGTGACGCCGGCATCGCCCACCACCTTGGTGAAGGCGCCCAGACCCATGATCTGCGCCCCCATCTTCTCGGCCATCTTCGCGGCGGCGAGCAGCCGTCGGTAGGTGAACTCGGGGCTTCGCGCGAGCATCTCCTTGGGGGTCCCGCCCACCACGATCAGCCATCCTTCGGCCTCGGCGCCGGTCGGGGAGACGATGTTCTCCATCTTGCAGTAGACCATCGGTGGCATGTACGCGGCCAGCGTCTCGACGCGGTCCATGACGAAGCGGGGCGTCCCCTTGGGGATGGGGAACCCCTTGCGGATGAACTCCTGGCTCAGCGGGTGGATGACGAAGGCGAAGCGACGGATGTTGCGGAACTTGCCGGTCGGATGCAGCAGCCGCGGCTTGATGTCCAGCTCGTGGATGATCTCCTCGAAATCGTCGTCCGAGACCTCGTTGGCGGGCTTTTCCAGCGCAGCCAGGATCATCGCCTCGATGGTGTTGATGCCGACCACCCGCTCGAACAGTTTCGGCGAGGCGTCCACCACCAGGTTGACCTTGCGGTCCTTGAAGAACGACAGGCGCTCTTCGTCCACGGCCGACGTGATCAGCGTCTTGCCATTCAGGTTGCTCCGGTCGGCCACTGCCTTGATCTCGGCGAAGGTGCCCACGATCACGTGCGAATCGGCCACGGCGCGCGCGATCCGCCAGTTCTTCAGCCCGGTCAGCGCCGACTCGAGGATCTCGGCAGGCCGTCCGCCCAGCACCATCTCCTTGCCCTTGGCGTAGAGCTCGAGCTGCTCCATCGAGCTCAGCAGGAGCGGCGAGCCGGCCTGGAACACCGAGTCGGCGAAGCTGAGGTTGCGGGTGTAGTCCGACATGGCGCGCGCCATGTCGTAGTTGCGGATTCCCGACAGGAACAGCACCAGGTTGTTGTCGAAGTAGTGGCCCAGTTCCTTCTGCACGTAGCGCACGGCCCTTACCTGCAGCAGGCGGCGCAGCGTCGCGCCGGTCGTCACGGGCACGCGCGTCACGACATTGGTCAGGCGCCGCGTCTCCCGGTGGGTGATCGTGCGCAGGCCGACGTGGTACTGGTCGCTGGCCTCGCCCAGCCCGATGGCATCGGCCTTGGCCTGTTCCCGGCGCATCAGTTCCCACGCCTTGCCGGTGTCCATGTCGGCGCCCAGGCGCCGCACCGAGAACTGCTGGCCAAGGAACTCGGTCTTGAACTCGAAGTCCTGCTTGGAAGGCCCGAGACTCACCGTCACAACCCTTTTCATCAACCTGCTCCTCTCGTGGGATCAATACGGACGCACCGAACGCCCTGGCGCGCGGTCACCGGCTCACGCAGCCTTCCTGCGGCGACGCGCGGGCGCAGGCGCCTTGGGCAGCGCCTGGCGGATCAGGTCCTCGCAGACCTCGCGGGTCATGTAGCGCGGCACCGGATAGCCCGTGTGCGCCTCGTGGCAGGCGGCCTCGGCCAGCGCGGGAATGTCGGCCTCCTGCAGCGCGTCCAGGGTGGTCGGAATGCCCAGATCGTGGTTGAGCCGATCGACCGCGTCCAGGAACTTGTCGGCCAGCACCTCGTCGGGCTCGCCCTCGTTGCCGACCTTCGCGCGAACGGCCAGCACCGCCAGCCGATCGATGATCGCCGGCTTGGAGTACTTGAGCACCCGCGGCAGCATGATGGCGTTGGCCAGGCCGTGCGGGGTGTGGTACTTGCCGCCGAACTGGTGCGCGATCGCGTGCACGTAACCGACGTTGGCGCGCGTGAACGCAAAGCCCGCGTACGTGGATGCCAGCGCCATCTTCTCGCGGGCGGCGAGGTTCTTGCCGTCGGCGTAGGCCACGCGCAGGTTCTCGAAGATCAGGCCGACGGCGGACAGGGCCATGTCGTCGGTGTAGGGCGTCGCCCAGTGCCCCACGAAGGCCTCGATCGCGTGGGTCAGTGCGTCGATGCCGGTGGCGGCCGTGATGTGCGGGGGCAGGCCGGTCATCAGCGAGGGGTCGAGCGCGGCCATCTTGGGGACCATGCGCGGATCCACGATGACCAGCTTCGACTGCGTCTCGGGGTCGGAGATGACCGCCGCCACCGTGACCTCGGATCCGGTGCCCGCGGTGGTCGGCACTGCGTAGATCTTGATCGGGCTGCGCAGGCCCTTGAAGTAGCCGGCCAGCTGGCGCAGCGACTTCTTCGGGTTGGCCACGGCCACAGCGATCGCCTTGGACGCGTCCATCGAGGAGCCTCCGCCGAAGGCGACGATGGCGTCACATTCGTTCGACTCGAAGAAGGCGATGCCCTTCTCGATCAGGGGAATCGGCGCGTCCGGCGTGATCTCGTCGAACACCACGAACTGCGCGCCGCCTGCGGTGAGCGCGTCGGTCAGGCCCTTGAGCAGGCCCAGCTTGGAGATGATGCTGTCGGTCACGATCAGGATCCGGCGATGCCCGAACCCGGCAATCGCCTGCCCCAGTCGGCCGCTCGAGCCGCTGCCCACGAGCAGCGTGGGCTGTGGAAACGGAATGAAGCGGGTCACGAGACCTGCGCCCCGCATCAGGGCGCCCAGCCCGGCGGCCCGGACTGAATCGCTCAACAGGTCCGAAATCATCGATTGTCTCCTCGGTCGACCTCCCCACGATCTTCGGGCCGATCGTGCTCGCACGCGGCTCTGGGTTCAAGAAGGCGTCGGGGCGATGGTGCCGCGTCAGCCCGGTCGGGGTCAAGCGGTTCGGCCGGAATCCGGACGGTGCAGGCCCTGCGATTCGGACTCCGGCCCGAAGAACCAGGCCTGCTCCCGGCGCACCGGGTCGATGCAGACCCCCAGCTGCCACGGCTGCGCGAAGAAGGCGCGCTGCGTGTGCCGGTCGGTGGCGCTGAAGAACGCGCCCAGCCCGGGATGCGAGTGCACCCAGCCGACCACCACCTGCCCGGCGTCGAGGAAGGGACGCGCATCGTCCCACAGGGCCGTGCCCAGGGCGAGCGACACGCCGGTTCCCTCGAAGACGCGGCCCGGCACGAAGCGCTCGACCGCCACGATCGGGGCCGATTCGGGGTCGACCCTATGCAGCCGCCCCAGCAGCAAACCGCCGGCCTCGACCGTGTGCGCGGCGAGAAACGCGTCGATCTGCACCCGCAGCGCATCGGGCATCACCACGCACACGCGCGCGGTCCGCGAGGCCGCCAGCGCATCGAGCGCCGCGTCCAGCCCGTGCACGGCAGCCAGTTCGCCGATCGTGTGCGCCGGCGTCGGCTCCGACTCGTCCTGCCACTTCACCGCGTCAGCTCGCGTCGTTCCACACGACGCCCGCCGCGCCGTCTGCCGCGCCCTCTGCCCGCAGCGCGTCGACGCGGTCGGTCGGGAACAGCCCCGGCGACCGTGCCGCGGCCTGCCGGTACCACACCGCCGCCGACGCGTTGGCCACCGACTGCAGGTTCAGCACGTCGTCCTGGAACGTGACGATTCGCAGAATCCGCGACACGTACAGGTCCAGGAACTCCGAGACCAGCCACTTGCTGCCCTGGCACACCTGCCCGCTCGGGAACACGTTGGGGTGCCAGACCGCAGGCGTGAGGAACGCCGTGGGCCCCGAGCGGAACGGGTAGCCGGCGGGAATCACGATGCGCAGGTCCACCGTCTCGGCGGCGCGAGCCGGATACCGCGAGTCGAGCGCGGTGCGCACGTTCAGCCGCAGTCGGACCTCGTTGGGCGCCTCGGCGTCGGCGCCGACGAAGGCGAGCTTGCCGCCCGAGCGTTCGCACAGCGCGCGCACCCGCCGCAGGTCCTCGCGGCGGCGCGTCTGCAGCGGGTTCATCGGCTCCTGCGCGGCTCGCGCGTCGCGCCGGCCACCAGCACCGGCTGCACTTCCAGCACGTCGCCGGGGTCGGCGACGCTGCCGACGCGCTGCGCCGCGGGCACGGTGGTGCCGCGGGTCACGTTGACCAGCGTGTACTCGGTATCGACCGGAAGTTTCCAGTTGTCGACCGCCGCCTGGATCAGTTCGCCGGCGGACTTGTCGGTCTCGACTTCGACCTGCGCCTTGCGGGTCTGGTCGGCGGTCCGGATCTGGACCTTGAATGCGTCAGACATCGTTCACCTCCACACAGAATGAAATCCGCGGATCGTCGATCCACAGGTAGGGCACCGACGGCGGATGCCCGCCGAGGGCTCGATGAAGCTCCCCGAGGTTCGCTGCGTCGCGGCCGTCGACCGCGACCGCCTCCTCGCCGCAGCGCGGGCAGCGGCGCACGTCCGTGGTGTGCGACCGAACCCGCGATCCGAGCGGCACCGAGCCGCGCGCGTCGAACCCGCACGACTCGCAGCGTGCGCCAAACACGACCTCCTCGGGCAGTCTCACGCGAAGTGCGGCACTTGCGGGCGTCGGCACGAGCGGGTGCGCCGCGGGCCAGTCGATCACGGTCACCTCGTCCCGGATGAGGCTGCACGCCGGGCAGGCGTCGCTGCGCAGCACCGTGCTGACCTGCGAGCGGCCCGTCACCGTGTCGATCAGCGCGCGGCGCGCTGCCGCATCGGGGCCCGGCGTCGACGCCGGGCGCTCGCCCGCGTCCGGCGCGGATGGGCCCATCCTGAGCCCCCACGACACCATCAGCGCGCCGGCCACGCCCGAGGTGACGATCGTGGTCGGCACCTTGCGCTCGATGAGCCCGGCTCGGCGCAGCCACCCGCACGAGTAGCGCTGCGCGATCCGCTGGTAGGCCGACGGCGGCAGCCCGCATTCGTAGCAGCCGAGGCGACGACCCTGCGAGAACGGGAAGTGCTCGACGCTGGCGTGGCGCGCGTCGATCGCGCCGTTGACCAGGTCGACGCCGGCGATCAGCGCCAGTTCGTTCAGGCGCAGCCGGGCCTCGAAGTTGTCGACGCAGCAGAACACGACGTCGAACCGCGCCACGTCCGACGGCCGCAGGACCTCGAGCACGTCGCCCCGGACCGCATCGACCGCGATCGACGGATCGAGCTCGGCGGTGCGCTGCGCAACGACATCGGCCTTGTGGCGCCCGACGTCGGCGTCGCGAAACAGCGCGCTGCGTGTCAGGTTGTGCCGCTCGATGCGATCGTGATCGAAGACCGTGATCCGGCCGGTGCCCAGCAGCGCCAGGTTCTTGCAGACCTCGTTGCCGATCGCGCCGGCGCCGATCACGGCGACCCGGGTCGCCGCAAGCCGATCGGCATCGAACCAGCCGATCAGCCGATGCCGGTCGTGTCGCTGCACGCCGAAGTCGGTCATGCTGCCGATGACGCCGATGACGCCGATGACGCCGATGGCAACCGTGCCGCCCGGTGCG
>CAYGZN010000001.1:42298-51870 GCA_964354355.1 uncultured Burkholderiaceae bacterium
GCCGATGACGCCGATGACGCCGATGACGCCGATGGCAACCGTGCCGCCCGGTGCGTCATCCTGCCGACTCGAGCACCATCGCCGGATCGGTGATCAGCAGCTGGAAGCCGTGGACCTCGTGGCGCAGCAGCAGTGCGCGCACCTTGACGCTGGAGCCGATCATCCCGTGCACGAAGGCGCGGCCGCGCAGTCCCCGCACGGCGGCCCCGACGAAGGTCAGCCGGCATTCGGTACCGAGCACGCGGTCACGAAACAGCAGCGAGAACTCGCCAGCGCGCCGCGTGGGCAGTGCCGGTCCGGCAGTGCCCGAGACCGTCACCATCCGGCCCACCAGCCGCTCGTAGGCGTCGCCGGGGCCGACTTCCGCCACCACGGCCCGGTCCCGTCGTGGCCCGGCGGCCGAACCGCGGAAGCGGCGCAATTCGGCATCGTCGAGCCGTTGCAGCGCCTGGCTGCCGCACGACGCGCAGCAGCCGCGGTTGTGCACGTCGAGCAGCGCGGCGCTGTCCGGGTGGTACAGGGCCCGGCATTCGTTGCATCGGACGATCCCGTCATCTGGATCGAGCGCGGCGCCGGTGACGAAGTCGGTGCCCGCCGACGTTTGCGACGCTGCGGTTGCGGCTTCGCGCGCCGCGGCTCCGGGCGCCGCAGCCCCGGCGCCGGTCGATGCGCTGTCCGCGCCCGCGTCGTCGAAGGTCATGCCGTCCCCGCCGCGTTTGCCACGTGGGCGATAGCGGCGCGGATCTGCGGGCCGCCGTGGGCGCAGGCCGCCCGTGCCAAGCGCGAGGGCGACCATCAGCATCAGGCCGAGCAGGACGAATACCGGCAGGATTCGGAACATAAGGCGAGTCTAACGCCCCGGATGCCCTGGGGGCTGACACGGTCCTTCGTGTCACCATATCGGATCGCCGCAACAAGGAGACACCCATGTCCGGCTGGTCGCTCGAAGAGATCCGCAGTTCGCTGTTCGCGTCCGTGTTGTCCGATTGCCTGGACCAGGCCGGCCACCGAGGCCAGGCGCTGGCCGCGCGGATCCGCCCGCTCGACGAGGCGTCGGTGATGGTGGGCCGCGCCCGCACCGCGGCCTACATGGAGGTCTACCACGTCGAGCCGGGCGAGAACCCCTACGCGCTGGAGATCGACCTGATCGACAGCCTGCAGTCCGGCGAGATTCCGGTGTTCGCCTGCTCGAACCCGGCGCGCGTGGCACCGTGGGGCGAGCTGCTGACCACCGCCGCGCGCGTTCGCGGGGCGGCCGGCGCGCTGATGGACGGCTGCGTGCGCGACGTCAAGGCGATCCGCGCGATGGGCTTCCCCGTGTTCCACGGCGGCATCGCCCCGCTGGACTCCAAGGGGCGCGGCAAGATCATGGCGGTGGACGTGCCGATCGAATGCGCGGGCGTGCGCGTGCTTCCGGGCGACCTGGTGTTCGGGGACGCCGACGGGGTGGTCGTGGTGCCGCGCGAGGCCGAGCAGCGCGTGCTGGCTCTGGCCTTCGAGAAGGTGCGCGGCGAGCGTAACACGCTGCGCGATCTGCAGGCCGGCCACAAGCTGGGCGACGTGTTCGCGCGTTACGGCATCCTCTGAATCCGCGCGACTGCGCGACCGCCGAGCGCGCAGCGGCGGAGCGCGCGACCGCCGACCTGCTCAGCCGCGCCAGCGGCTCAGGATCGCGAAGGTCCCGGTCGCGCGGGCCAGCTGCGCATCGCCCGCGAACAGCTCGGACTCGACGTGGGCGATCGTGCGCCCGCGGTGCGTGACCTTGCTGCGGCACGAGACTTCGCCCGCGTTGACGGGCCTGAAATACGCGATCCGGATGTCGATCGTCGTGCAGACCTGGCCCGACTCGAGCACCGAGTGCACGGCCCCGCCCATTCCGGTGTCGGCCATCGCGTACATCACCCCGCCGTGCAGCACGCCGTTCGGATTCAGCAGTTCGTCGCGCACCGTGAGCAGGTACAGGCTCTGGCCGTCCGCCACGGGTCCCGATCGCAGACCGAGCAGGTCCGCGTAGGGGTTTCGGTGGCCGCGCGGGCCGGACTGGCCTGACGGGCCTCGCGGGCCGGGCGGGTCGTCGGGGTGGCTGGATTGCATGGCCCGACACTACCACGGGGCGCGGGAACCGAATCCGGCGTAAAATGTCGATTTTTCAGCGCTCGCCGGGTCCGCCGGCCGGCGCAGCATCGATGAGCGAATCTCCCCAGACACCCCCCCCGACTTTCGACGACTTCGGCCTGGCGCCGGAAATCGTCCGCGCGGTCACCGAGCTCGGCTACCGCGAGCCGACCCCGATCCAGCAGCAGGCGATCCCCGTGGTCATGTCCGGCAAGGACGTGATGGGTGCCGCCCAGACCGGCACCGGCAAGACGGCGGGCTTCGCGCTGCCCATCATCCACCGGCTGCTGCCGCTGGCCAGCAACAGTGCGTCGCCGGCGCGTCACCCGGTGCGCGCGCTGATGCTGGCGCCCACGCGCGAGCTGGCCGACCAGATCTACCAGAACGTCAAGGAGTACGCGCGGCACACGCCGCTGCGCTGCGCCGTGGTGTTCGGCGGTGTGGACATGAAGCCGCAGACGATGGCGCTGCGCAGCGGTTGCGAGCTGCTGGTGGCCACCCCCGGCCGCCTGCTGGACCACGTCGAGCAGAAGACGCTGAACCTGTCGCAGGTGCAGATCCTGGTGCTCGACGAGGCCGACCGCATGCTCGACATGGGCTTCCTGCCGGACATCCAGCGGATCATCAACCTGCTGTCGAAGGACCGCCAGAACCTGATGTTCTCGGCGACCTTCTCCAACGAGATCCGCCGGCTGGCCGAGAGCTTCCTGAACAGCCCGCAGCTGATCGAGGTCGCGCGGCGCAACGCGCTCGCCGAGAACATCAAGCACACCGTCTATCGCGTGCCGACCACGGAGCACAAGCGGGCGGCGGTGTCCAAGCTGGTCCGTGACCACGGGCTGTCGCAGGTGCTCGTGTTCTCCAACACCAAGATCGGCGCCGGACGCCTGGCCCGGCAGCTCGAGAAGGATGGCCTGAACGCTGCCGCGATCCACGGCGACAAGACGCAGCAGGAGCGGCTCAAGACGCTCGAGGACTTCAAGCAGGGCAGGGTGCTGGTGCTGGTGGCCACGGACGTGGCCGCCCGGGGTCTGGACATCGTCGAACTGCCGGCGGTGATCAATTACGACCTGCCGTACTCGCCCGAGGACTATGTCCACCGGATCGGGCGCACAGGCCGCGCCGGCGCTTCCGGCATGGCGCTGTCGCTGATGACCGGGGGCAACGACGATCGGCTGCTCGCCGACATCGAGAAGCTCATCAAGGTCAAGCTGCCGGTCGAGGAGCTGGCGGTCGAGGCGGCCCCGCCGGGACATCGGCGCGACGCGCGGCCCGAGGACCGTGTGCGCGACCGCCCACCCCGGTCACGCGATCGGGATCGGGACTCCAGCGGCGGCCGCAGCGCGCGTGCGGCGCCGACGCCTTCCGCGCCACGGGCTTCGGACGACCCGTTCTTCTACCGGCCCTACGAGCCCTCGACCGAAGCCGTCGCTGCGACGACCGCGCCGCCGCCCGAGGGCGCGCCCGCGACCGCGCCGCCGGCGATTCGCCGCTCGACACGCCCGGTTCCCGCACTGCTGGGCGGCAAGAAGTCCTGAGCGCTCGCCGCCGCCGCGTCGATCACGCGGCGCGGCATCCGTGCCGCTCGCGCCAGGCGCGGGTGGCTGCTGCCAGCCAGGCCTCGACCCGCCGTTGGGCCGGCGCCTCGAAGCCCAGGTGCACGAATGCCCGCTTCAGCGCGGTGACAGGTTGCGACGCGTCGATGGCGGCCGCGCCGGTCTGCTTCGAGAGCTTCTCGCCGGCGGCGTCGGCGAGAAGCGGCACGTGCAGGTAGCGCGGGGTGGGCAGCCCAAGCGCACGCTGCAGCACGATCTGACGCGCGGTCGACCCGAGCAGGTCGTCGCCGCGAACGACATCGGTGACGCGCTGCGCGGCATCGTCGACGACAACTGCCAGCTGGTAGGCCCACTGCCCGTCGGCGCGCTTCAGCACGAAGTCGCCCACTTCGCGGGCCACGTCCTGGCACTGGCGCCCGTGGCGCCGGTCCTCGAAGCACACGAGGCCTTCGGGCACCCGCAGTCGAAGCGCGCGCGCCGTGCGCCCGGGCGGCAGGCCGTTGCGGCACGTTCCGGGGTACACGAGTTCGCCGTGGCGCGGTCGCGCTGCACCCAGGCGCGTGACCGAGTCGGCGATCTCGCGGCGCGTGCACGCGCAGGGATACGCGAGACCCCGCGCGATCAGCGTCTGCAGTGCGGCCTCGTACGCGCCGTGGCGCCGCGACTGGTAGGTGACCTCGCCATCCCAGGTCAGCCCCAGTCGCGCCAGGGTGTTCACGATCGACTGCGCCGCTCCGGACTGTTCGCGCGGCGGATCCAGGTCTTCGATGCGCAGCAGCCAGCGCCCGCCGTGCGCGCGCGCGTCGAGCCAGCTGGCCAGTGCCGCCACCAGCGAGCCGTCGTGCAGCGGACCGGTCGGTGACGGCGCGAAGCGTCCGGTGTACTCAGCGGCCACGGCGAGCGCGCACACTGCGCACGGAACGGCCGGAGCGGGCCCGGTCCGCCGCGGTGGCTTCCGGGGCGGTGGCCTCGGGGGCGGTGGCTTCGGGGGCGGTGGCTTCGGGCACGAGCCCGATCGATCGACCGGCCTCGCCCGGCAGCGCGGCGGCGGCAGGACCGGCCAGCAGCCGCTCGCGCACCTGCGCGACGTCCAGCCGCCCGAGCCACCACTTCAGCGCCTGGCCCGGATCGCGGCGCCGCCAGCCGTACTGGAGCAGGGCCGGCGCGCGCGGATCGGCGATCCGGCAGGCGACCAACCGGCCGCAGGCCAGGTGCGGTCGTGCGAACGGTTCGGGCAGCCACCCGACCCCGAGCCCGGCCAGCTGCAACGCGAGCTTGTGCTCGAGCGTGGCGACCGTCAGCATCGGCTGGCCCGACAGCAGGCCCGCCGAGCGCGACGGCTGCAGCCGCGACGTGGCGGCTACGACGATCGCCCGGTGGGCCAGCAGCACGTCGCTCGCGATCGGCCCGGGCAAGGCGGCCAGAGGGTGGTGAGGTGCCGCGCAGAAGACGAACTCGACGCGGCCCAGGGGGCGCAGGCTGAACTGCGTCGAGGACAATGCCGGGCTCGGAGCGTCGTACGGTGCGCCGATCGCGAGGTCGATGCAACCCTCGAGCAGCGCCTCCCAGCCGCCGTCGAGGACCTCGTGGGCGAAGCGCAGCCGGGTCGGTGATCCAAGCCTGTCGAAGTCCTCGATCAGCGGGCGGATCGAGGCGAAGTCGATCAGCGCGTCCAGACCGATGCGCAACTCCGCTTCCCAGCCGCTGGCGACACGCCGGATGCGGCGCGTCAGGTCGTCGGCCGAGCGCAGCAGCAGGCGGCCCTCTTCGAGCAGCTCGCGGCCGGCCGGCGTGAGCGCGGCGCGCCGGCCGCGCCGGTCGAACAGCAGCACGTCGAGGTCGTCCTCGAGCTTGCGCACCGTGTAGGTCAGTGCCGAGGGCACCTTGCCCAGCTCGGCCGCGGCCGCGGCGAAACTGCCCTTGCGGGCAATCGTGTCGACCACTTCGAGCGCTTCCAGCGTCAGCGGCATGGGTTCAGGAAATTTGAACGGTCAGTCGGAATGCGACCCGTCCGCCGGCGTTCGCACCTGTCTAGGATAGTAGTCTTCGGACTCACCAGGAGCATCGGCATGATCGAACTGCGGCGCGCAAACGAACGCGGCCACGCCAACCACGGCTGGCTGGACTCGTATCACAGCTTTTCCTTCGCGGACTACCACGACCCGTTGCACATGGGGTTCGGCGCGCTGCGGGTCATCAACGAGGACCGCATCGCCCCGGGCACCGGCTTCGGCACCCACGGGCACCGCGACATGGAGATCATCAGCTACGTGCTCGAGGGCGCGCTCGCGCACAAGGACAGCATGGGCAACGGCTCGGTGATCCGCCCGGGCGACGTGCAGCGCATGAGCGCCGGCACCGGTGTGCAGCACTCCGAGTACAACCACCAGCCCGACGGCGCCACGCATTTCCTGCAGATCTGGATCGAGCCGGACCGGCGTGGCATTGCGCCCGGCTACGAGGAGAAGCACTTCGCGCCCGCCGACAAGCGCGGGCAGCTGCGGCTGATCGCCTCGTCCGACGGGGCGCACGGGTCGGTGCTGATCCACCAGGATGCGCGGGTCTACGCGGCGCTGATCGACGGCGAGGAGTCGGTGCACCACACCGCGTCGGCGGGCCGGCGCCTGTACGTGCACGTCGCGCGCGGCGAACTCGCCGTCAACGGCCAGCGCCTGGTCGCCGGCGATGCGGCCAAGCTCGTCGGCGAACCGGCGCTGGACCTCGACCGGGGGCGGCAGGCCGAGGTGCTGGTCTTCGATCTGGCATGACCCGCGTTACGGTTGTCTTCCATTCCGGCTACGGCCACACGAAGAAGGTGGCCGAGGCCGTTCACGCGGGCGCCGCGTCGGTCGTGGGCGTCGAGGCCAGCCTGATCGACGTCACGCAGGTCGGCGATGCGCAGTGGGCCGAGCTCGAGCGCGCCGACGCGATCGTGTTCGGTGCGCCGACGTACATGGGCGGGCCGTCGGCCGAGTTCAAGAAGTTCGCCGACGCATCGTCGTCCAAGGCCTGGTTCGCACAGGCCTGGAAGGACAAGATTGCCGGCGGCTTCACGTGCTCGCTGAACATGAGCGGCGACAAGTTCTCGACGCTGATGTACTTCGTGACCCTGTCGATGCAGCACGGCATGGTCTGGGTCGGCCTTGGCCAGCGGCCCGAGCGCGTCGGCGATCCCAGCGCACAGAACCGCCTGGGCTCGTACCTGGGCGTGATGGCGCAGGCCGACAACGTGCCGCCGGATCAGTCGCCGCCCAGCGGCGACCTGGAGACGGGGCGCTCGTACGGGCGACGGATCGCGGAGCACGCGAAGCGCATGCGGCGCGGGTAAGGGAGGCTGCGCTCGGCGCGTGCCCCTCGTGGTGGCGCGCGGCTGCGCGCGCTACGGTGGGTCGCGGCGTGCGAGGCGGGCGGGCCGATGTGCGATGGGCAATCCGCAATGCCGGGGGAATCCTGCAAGAACGGCCGCCCAGGGTGTTTAGGGCGTTCTTCCTGATGGGCTACCGGTCAGCGGTGCTTCGTTCGCCCGGTTCGGGCCGGCGGCAGGTGCCGCCTCGGCATCGATGGCCTGCTGCACTGCCCGGTAGTAGGCGTCACGCGCCCCGTTGGCGGCCGGGTCGCTGGCGCCGCCGCCCAGTTGGCGTTGGACGCGATCACCAGCCGGCGCTTCGACTTGGCGACCGGGAAGCTCGTCCAGCGCCCGATGCCGGCAGCACCGCTGTGGCGTGACTCTAGCATCGGGAAAGCCATCGGCATCGGCCTTGCCGCATCGCCTTCGGTCTGGGTACCGACCAAGAGGCGCTGACGATGCAGGGCGCGATGTCAACCGAGCCGGGCTCCAAACCCAAGCAGTCCCCCGACGCCCGTGTCGGCCTGCCTTGGGCCGTTCGCGGGCTTGCGCCGTGCAAACCGGCCGTCGACCCTCGAGACTCGCAACCACCGTACCCCGCTATCATTGCGTGGCCTGTCGCTGGAAATCGTGTCGACAGATCAGGGAATCAGCATGCCCAAGACCGTCAAGAGCAAGCGGCCGAGTGCCGCGCATAAGACCGAGGCGCCTTACCTTTCCGCCGACGAGCGCGCTGCCAAAGGACGGGCGTTGCGCGACGCAGTGCCGCGCGCGTCGCAAGGGAGTTGGAAGGCACCCAAGGGCCGCCGCGACCCGGTTGAACTCCTGGGCGAATCGAACGCGGGACGCATACCGCAACTGATCCCGATCCGCTTTGGGCGGATGTCAGCGTCGCCGTTCGCGTTCTACCGCGGTTCGGCGGCGCTGATGGCCGCCGATCTCGCCAAGACCCCGACCAGCGGCATCCGGGTGCAGGCGTGCGGGGACGCGCACCTGATGAACTTCGGCGGCTTCGCGACGCCGGAGCGCAACGTGATCTTCGACATCAACGATCTCGACGAGACGCTGCCCGCCCCGTTCGAGTGGGATCTCAAACGGCTCGCGGCGAGCGTGGGGATCGCGGCCAAACATGTGGAACTGCCCAACAGCGATGCGGCGCGGGTGGTCATGGATTGCGTGCGCGAGTACCGCGAGCGGATGTCCAATTACGCATCGATGCGGGCCCTCGATGTCTGGTACGACAAGATCGACCTGCAGAAGTTCGAGGATCGGGCAGGCGATGCGGCCGTTGTGGCAAAGCTGCGCAAGCGGGTCGCGCAGCGGATCGACACAGAGCAGCAGAAGTCCGTGCCTGACTCCATGTTTCCGAAATTCGTCAGTCAGGCGGGGGCAAAGCCCACGATCAAGGACGAACCGCCGCTGATCTTCCATCCGACCGAGCAGATGGCGCCCGGTCTCGAGTCGGGGTATGTCGAGGTGCTCGCCGCCTACCGCGAGACGCTGCCCGAGCACACGCGGACGCTGTTCGACCGGTTTCATTTCTTCGATTACGCCCTCAAGGTCGTCGGTGTGGGGAGTGTCGGCACGTATTGCGGCATGCTGCTCTTCATGGCGGCGGACAACGACCCGCTGTTCCTGCAGGTGAAGGAGGCTCGGGCGTCGGTGCTGGAACCCTATGCGGGCAGGAGTCTGCATCCGAATCATGGCCAGCGGGTCGTGGTGGGCCAGCGGCTCATGCAGGCGGCGAGCGACGCATTCCTCGGATGGGCGCGCGGGAAGAACGGCAGGGATTTCTACATTCGCCAGCTTCGCGACATGAAGTTGTCCGCGATCATCGAGGACTTTGACATGGGGATGATGCGCCAGTACTCACGCATGTGCGCCCACGCGCTGGCTCGCGCACACGCCCGCTCCGGGGATGCGGCGATGATGGCCGGCTACATGGGTTCCGGGCAGACCTTCGACGACGCGGTCTGCGAATTCGCGACCGAGTACGGTTCCCAGAATGCCGCCGACTATCGGGCGTTCATCAAGGCGATCAGGGACGGGCGGATCGAGGCGTCGTTCGAGGGCTAGATTGCGAGGAAGCCCATGCTCGCCTGGGTCTTGAGCGACGCACGTGTCGATCTGCATCCGCTGCCGATCGGTCGGCAGTCGGCCATCAGGAGTCGGTCTGCCTCGCCAGTCAAATCTCATGAAGCGGACGTTCTGGAAGCCAAACGGGATCAGCTCTCGCCGTTGGGGGCCGTTACGAAAGGCTCGCTGTCTTCCAATCGGCCGCCCAATGCGCCAGGCCTTGTCGACTGGACTGCTATAGCTTACGGTTACCCATTTGCCAGCCATGGGTAGGCGCCGCCGATGAAAGACTCACTTACCGCCGACCCTCTTCCATCCTGGAACGACGGGCCGGCAAAGCAGAGCATCTTGAGCTTTGTCGAGAAGGTGACAATCGAAGGCTCGCCGTCTTTTGTCCCCATCCCCGAACGAATCGCCACCTTCGACAACGACGGGACGCTCTGGTGCGAGCAGCCGGTGCCCGTGCAGGTGTACTTCGC
>CAYGZN010000002.1:0-37091 GCA_964354355.1 uncultured Burkholderiaceae bacterium
CAGCGCCTGCTGGCGCGTGCAGATGAGCAGCACGCAGGGTGCAATCACCCACGGGTTGGGCCAGGCCCACAGCGCCACGCCCACGCCCAGCGCAAGGAGGCCGAGTGTCTGCAGGACCGCCGCGCTGGAGCGCCACGGATCGAGCGCAGTCAGCGCCCCGAGTTGGTCGGCGGACAGCCGCGTCGCGCGCGCGGCGCTCGTGTCGTCGCGGAACTCCTCACCCTGGCGTGCCGACATCGCGCGTGCTCCCGTCAGACGAGCCTGACCAGCTGCTTGCCGACGTTCTCGCCCTTGAGCAGGCCGACGAACGCCTGGGGCGCGGCCCCCAGTCCCTGCGCGACCGTCTCGCGATACTTCAGCTGGCCGCTGCCGACCTTCTGGCTCAGCTCGGCGAGCGCCGCCGGCCAGTGCTGCATGTGCTCGGACACGATGAAACCCTGGATCGTCAACCGATTCACCAGCACCGAGCGGAAGTTGCCGATCGGGATCGGCTGGCCGCTGTAGCCGGCGATCAGCCCGCACACGGCGATGCGCCCAAAGGCGTTCATCCGCGCCAGCACTGCGTCGAGCACCGCCCCGCCGACGTTCTCGAAGTAACCGTCGATGCCGTCCGGCGTGGCGCTCGCCAAGTCCTCGACCAGGCGGCCGGCCTTGTAGTCGACGCAGGCGTCGAAGCCGAATTCCGCGGTGACGATGCCGCACTTGTGCGGACCGCCGGCGATGCCCACGACGCGGCAGCCTGCCGCCTTGGCCAGCTGGCCCACGACCGACCCGACCGCGCCGCTCGCCGCCGAGACCACCACCGTCTCGCCCGCCTTCGGCGTGAGGATCGTGTTCAGCCCGATCCACGCGGTGACCCCGGGCATTCCGGCCACGCCCAGGTAAGCCTGCAGCGGGACCTTCGAGGTGTCGACCCGGCGCAGCAGCGCCGCATCCGACAGGGTGTACTGCTGCCAGCCCCCGTTGGCGATCACGACCTGGTCGCCGACCGCGAAGGCCGGGTTTCGGCTTGCGGTCACCTCGCCCGCCGTGCCGCCGATCATCACGTCGTCGAGCTTCTGCGGTGCGGAGTAGGACTTCGCATCGTCCATCCTCCCGCGCATGTAGGGGTCGAGCGACAGGAAACGGTTGCGCACCAGCACCTGGCCGTCGCCGACCTGCGGGATCGGCTGCTCCTCGAGCCGGAAGTTCTCCGGAGTCGGAGCGCCCCGGGGGCGGCTGGCAAGCACGATTCGCTGGTAGGTCGAGGTCATCGAGGGCTCCTTAGCCTCGCCGGCGGCATCGGTCGTCGCGGGCGTTGTGCGGGGTGGGCGAAGCCGCCCAAACGCTGCTTCGAGCGGCCGGGGGTTGACACGGGGTGTCTCACGCGTCGCTCGGGTGGCTGGCACCGCCGGGGCGCGGCACCCACAGCTTGAATGTCCCCGAGCCGCGCGCGACCAGCGTGCCGGACTCGTCGCGCGCCTCGCCCTCGCAGAACATCAGCGAGGCGCCCTTCTGCAGGCACTCGGCCGTGACCCGCAGCCGGCCGCTGCCGGGGCGCAGGAACGACGTCTTCATCTCCACGGTGATCGTGTTCAGCGGCGCCTCGTAGTCGTCGGTGTGCGCCGCGCGCCCGGCGATGGCCATTGCGGCGTCCAGCATCGTCATCACGACGCCGCCGTGCGCAGCCTGCAGGGAATTGCAGTGGTGAGGCGCCAGCGTCAGCGCCAGGGCCGAGCGCCCGCTGCCGAACTCGACCAGTTCCACGCCCAGGTGGTCCAGGAACGGGATTCGTCGCCGGGCCGCCATGGCTCAGACGGCCGATACGCCGCCGTCGACCGCGAGGATCTGGCCGGTGATGTGCTTGCCGGCGTTCGAGCAGAACAGCGCGGCCGCGCCCTGCAGGTCCTCGTCGTCGCCGATGCGCTGCAGCGGCGTCATTGCCTTGATCTGCGGCTCGATCTCCGTGAGCAGCCCCCGGGTCATCTTCGAGGGGAAGAAACCCGGGGCCAGCGCGTTGACGGTGATGCCGTAGGGTCCCCACTCGCCGGCCAGCGTGCGCGTGAAGTTGACCAGCCCGCCCTTGGTCGTGTTGTAGCCGATCATCTTGTTGGTGTTCGGCGGGTTGCCCCGCAGGCCCGCGATCGAGGCGACCGTCAGCACGCGCCCGTAGCGGCGGGGAATCATCGAACGCTTGCCGATCTGCTGCGTGAGCAGGAACACGCCGGTGAGGTTCAGGCTGATCAGTCGCAGCCAGGCCTCCAGCGGGTAGTCCTCCGCCGGCGCCGCCCAGTTCGCCCCGGCATTGTTGACCAGGATGTCCACGTGCCCGAGCCTGGCCAGCGCTTCGTCCACGAACCGGGCGATCTCCTCGGGTTTGCTCTGGTCGGAGGCGATCGCGTGCGCCGTCACGCCGCGCGCCTGCAGGTGCGCGGCGGCGTGCGCCAGATCGTCGGCCTTGCGGGCCGTCAGCAGCACCTCGGCACCCAGCTCGCCCAGCGCCTCGGCGATCTGCAGGCCGAGCCCGCGCGATCCGCCGGTGATGACGGCCTTGCGGCCCTTCAGATCGAAGTTCTTCAGGACCGACATGCCGCCCCGCTCAGGCCACCTCGAACAGGCCCGCGGCGCCCATGCCGCCACCGATGCACATGGTGACGACGACGCGCCTGGCGCCGCGGCGCTTGCCCTCGATCAGCGCGTGGCCGGTCAGGCGCTGGCCCGACACGCCGTACGGATGGCCCACGGCGATCGCGCCGCCGTCCACGTTGAGCCGGTCGTTGTCGATGCCCAGGTGGTCGCGGATGTACAGCACCTGCACCGCGAAGGCCTCGTTCAGTTCCCACAGGTCGATGTCGGACACCTTCAGGCCCTGGCGCTTGAGCAGCTTGGGAATCGCGTAGACCGGACCGATGCCCATCTCGTCGGGCTCGCACCCGGCCACCGCGAAGCCGCGGAAGATGCCCAGCGGGGTCAGGCCGCGCTTCTCGGCCAGTGCGCGGTCCATGATCACGCACGCGCCGGCGCCATCGGAGAACTGGCTGGCGTTGCCGGCCGCGATGACCCCGCCTTCGATCGCGGGCTTGATCTGCGAGACGCCTTCGTAGGTGGTGTCGGCGCGGATGCCCTCGTCGCGGTCGAGCGTGACGGTCTTGACGGTGTCCACGCCGGTCTGCTTGTCGGTGACCTTCATGTCGACGGTGATCGGCACGATCTCGTCGCGGGTGCGCCCGGCGGCCGCTGCGGCGGCCGCGCGCAGCTGGCTCTGCACGCCGTAGTGGTCCTGCGCTTCGCGCGGGATGTTGTAGCGCTTGGCGACGCACTCGGCGGTGCGCAGCATCGGCCAGTAGACCTCGGGCTTGTGCTCCTTCAGCCACGGGTCGATCAGGTCCTTCTTGTTGGCGTCGTTCTGCACCAGCGAGATCGACTCCACCCCGCCCGCGACGTAGACGTCGCCCTCGCCGGCGATCACGCGCTGCGCTGCCAGCGCGATCGTCTGCAGGCCCGACGAGCAGAAGCGATTGACCGTCATGCCCGAGACGCTGACCGGCAGCCCGGCGCGCAGCGCGATCTGGCGGGCGATGTTCGAGCCGGTCGCGCCCTCGGGGTTGGCGCAGCCCATAATCACGTCCTCGACCTCGCCGGGCTCGACGCCCGCGCGCTCGAGCGCGGCCTTCACCACGTGGCCGCCGAGCGTGGCGCCGTGGGTCATGTTGAGCGAGCCGCGCCAGGACTTGGCCAGGCCGGTGCGGGCAGTGGAAACGATGACGGCTTCACGCATGATGGGGTCTCCGGGTCGTTGATCGTGGGGTCGCAGGCACTGGACGGGGTCAGCCGTTGAAACGCTTGCCTTGCGCGGCAAGCCGCGCCAGCAGCGGCGCAGGCGTCCAGAAGGTCGGGTCGGCGTTCGGGTTGGCCGCAAAGCCCTTCATGATCTCGACGACTTTCGCCAGCCCGACGGTGTCGGCGTAGAACATCGGGCCGCCCCGATAGCGCGGGAAGCCGTAGCCGGCCAGGTAGACCATGTCGATGTCGGAGGCTCGCAGCGCGATGCCCTCCTCGAGCAGCTGCGCGCCTTCGTTGACCAGCGCGAACAGCAGCCGGTGCACGATCTCGTCGTCGGACACGGCCCTGGCGGCCAGCCCCAGCCGGCCGCGCTCGGCCGCGATCATGTCGTCGACGGCCTTGGACGGGTGCGCGGTGCGATCGCCGGGCTTGTAGTCGTACCAGCCGGCCCCGGTCTTCTGCCCGTATCGGCCCATCTCGCACAGCAGGTCCGCGGTGCGGCTGTAGCGCAGGTCCGGCTTCTCCTGGTAGCGGCGCTTGCGGATGTACCAGCCGACGTCGTTGCCGGCCAGGTCGCCCATGCGAAACGGTCCCATCGCGAAACCGAACGACTCGATCGCCCGGTCGACCTGCTGGGGCGTGCAGCCCTCCTCCAGCAGGAACCCCGCCTGGCGCGAGTACTGCTCGATCATCCGGTTGCCGATGAAGCCGTCGCACACGCCCGAGACCACGCCGAGTTTTCGGATCTTCTTGGACAGGGCCATCGTGGTGGCCAGCACGTCCTTGGCGGTGGCCTTGCCCCGCACGATCTCGAGCAGCCGCATCACGTTGGCGGGCGAGAAGAAATGGGTGCCGATCACGTCCTGCGGCCGCTTGGTGAATCCGGCGATCCGGTCGACGTCCAGCGTCGACGTGTTGCTCGCGAGGATCGCGCCCGGTTTCATCGTCGCATCGAGCTGTTCGAACACCTTCTGCTTGACCGCCATGTCCTCGAACACCGCCTCGACGACGATGTCGGCCTGCGCGATGTCTGCGTAGGCCAGCGTCGGCTTGACCAGCGCCATGCGCTGCTCGACCTGCTCCGCCGTCATCCGGCCCTTCTTCGCCGTGTTCTCGTAGTTGCGCCGGATGGTCGCGACACCCCGATCCAGCGCGTCCTGCTTCATCTCGAGCAGGGTCACGGGAATGCCGGCGTTCAGGAAGTTCATCGTGATGCCGCCGCCCATCGTGCCGGCGCCGATCACCGCCGCCGAGCGCACCGGCCGGATCGGCGTCTCCTCCGGGATATCCGGGATCTTGCTGGCCGCGCGCTCGCCGAAGAAGCTGTGCCGCAAGGCTTTCGACTCGGTGGTCTCCACCAGCTCCGAAAACAGCCGGCGCTCGAGCTGGATGCCCTCGTCGAACGGCTTCTTGACCGACGCCTCGACTGCCTCCAGGCATTTCAATGGCGCGGGGTAGCCGCGGTAGTCGCGCGCGATGCGTTCGCGGGCCGCCTCGAAGAACGCTTCGGCGCCGCCCGGCATCGACTCGCCGGGCACGGCGCGGTCGCGGATCCGCGGGCGCTTCGCGCCGCCGGCGACGACCTCGCGCGCAAACGCCACGGCGCCGGCCACCAGGTCGCCGTCGACCAGCCGCTCGAAGTAGCCGAGCCGGGCGGCTTCCTCGCTGCGGATCGGGTTGCCCGTGACGATCATCTCGAGTGCCCGGGCAGCCCCCACGACGCGTGGCAGCCGCTGCGTGCCGCCGGCCCCCGGCAGGATCCCCAGGTTGACTTCGGGCAGACCGATCTGCGCACCGCCACGCCCGACCCGGTAGTGGCAGCCGAGCGCCAGCTCGTTGCCGCCACCCAGCGCCAGTCCCGCGACGGCGGCGACAACGGGCTTGCCGGCGCTTTCGATCGCGGCGATCACGCTGCCCAGGTGGGGCTCGGCGAGCGCCTTGGGCGAATTGAACTCGCGGATGTCGGCGCCGCCGGAAAAGGCCTTGTCCGACCCGGTCAGCACGATCGCCTTGACTGTCGGATCGGCCAGGGCCCGCTGCAGCCCGTCGAGGATTCCGCCGCGCAACGCGAGGCCCAAGCCGTTGACCGGCGGGTTGTCCATGGTCACGACGGCGACGTCGCCGTCCACGCGGTAGTGGGCCTGGGTCATGGGGCTGTCATCCTCCGCAGCGCGAACGCTGGTTCCTTTTGATCACTATACCGAATCCCGGCCGATGGCCTCGGCCGCTGGCTCAGGCAGGCAACCGGTAGTCCCGGAACTGCTCGCGCAGCCGGGTCTTGAGGATCTTCCCGGTCGCACCCAGCGGAATCGCGTCGATGAACTGCACGTCGTCGGGCGTCCACCACTTGGCGATCTTGCCCTCGTAGAACGCCAGCAGCTCCTCGCGGGTGACCTTCGAGCCCGGCTTGCGCACGACGATCAGCAGCGGCCGCTCGTCCCACTTCGGGTGCGCCACGCCGATCACGGCCGCCTGCGCCACCTCGGGGTGGGCGATCGCCAGGTTCTCCAGGTCGATCGAGCTGATCCACTCGCCGCCGGACTTGATCACGTCCTTGCTGCGGTCGGTGATCTGCATGTAGCCGTCCTCGTCGATCGTGGCCACGTCGCCGGTCGGAAACCAGCCGCGGCCTTCCGCGTCGTAGCGCAGCGGATCGCCGCCCTCGCCGCGGAAGTATTCCTTGACCACCCACGGGCCGCGTACCAGCAGCTCCCCGTAGGCCTTGCCGTCCCAGGGCAACTCCTGTTCGTCGCCGTCGACGATCTTCATGTCCACGCCGAATATCACGTGGCCCTGCTTCTCCAGCTTCTTCTGCTGGGCGGCCTCGCTCAGGTGCAGGTGCTTGTTCTGCAGCCTCGACAGCGTGCCCAGCGGCGACATCTCGGTCATGCCCCAGGCGTGGATCACGTCGACGCCGTACTGCTCGCGAAACGTCCTGATCATCGCCGGCGGGCAGGCCGAGCCGCCGATCACGGTCCGCTTGAAGGTCGAGAACTGGAGGTTGTTGGACGACACGTACTGCAGCAGGCCCAACCACACGGTCGGGACGCCGGCCGAGTACGTGACCTTTTCGTTCTCGAACAGCTCGTAGATCGACTTGCCGTCGAGCGCGGGTCCCGGGAAGACCAGCTTGGCTCCGACCAGCGCGCCGACGTACGGAATGCCCCACGCGTTGACGTGGAACATCGGCACGACCGGCAGGATCGAGTCGCGGGCCGAGCAGCCCATCGCGTCGGGAAGGGCTGCGCCGAACGCGTGCAGGACCGACGACCGGTGGCTGTAGAGCGCGCCCTTGGGGTTGCCCGTGGTGCCCGACGTATAGCAAAGTGCCACGCCCGAACGCTCGTCGAGCTCGGGCCACACGTAGCCGTCCGAGCCGCCCGACAGCAGCTCCTCGTAGTTGACCAGGTTCGGCACCGTGGAACCCTGCGGCATCCGGTCCCGGTCGCACAGTGCGATCCAGCCGCGAACCTGCGGGCAGTGCGCGGCGATCGCCTCGATGATCGGCAGGAAGGTCAGGTCGAACGCCAGGAAGGCGTCGCCGGCGTGGTTGACGATCCACGCAATCTGCTCGGGGTGCAGCCGCGGGTTGATCGTGTGGATCACGGCGCCCATTCCGCCCACGCCGTAGTAGAGCTCCATGTGCCGATAGCCGTTCCAGGCCAGCGTCGCGATCCGCTCGCCCTGGTGCACGCCGCGACGCGTCAGCGCGTCGGCCAGTCGGGCCGCGCGGGCGTGGCAGTCCGCGTAGGTGTAGCGGTGGACGTCCCCCTCGACGCGTCGCGAAACGATCTCCGCGTCCCCGTGGTGGCGTGCGGCGTGCCGCAGCAACGACGACACCAGCAACGGCATGTCCATCATCAGACCCTGCATGCGCTATCCCCTCTTTTCGCTGAGCCGCAGATGTTGCGCAGACCGAGCCCCGCCGTCAAGCAGGGTCTTGGAACGGGCCGTAGAATGCCGGCATGCACGCCCGCGCCAACGCCGCGCCAGCCGGGGCACCCCGAAACGTCCGGATGGAGGCGCTCGCCTTCGACAACAGCTTCGCCCGGCTGACGCCCAGCTTCTTCACGCGGCTCGACCCGGTGCCGCTGCCCGACCCCTATCAGGTGGCCGCCTCGCCGTCGGCGGCAGCGCTGATCGGGCTGGACCCGAGGGAACTGGTTCGTCCCGAGTTCGCGGAGGTGTTCGCGGGCAATCGGCGGCTGGCCGGCACCGAGCCGCTCGCGGCCGTCTACGCCGGTCACCAGTTCGGCGTGTGGGCCGGGCGCCTCGGTGACGGCCGGGCACTGCTGCTCGGGGAGGCGATCGGCCCCGACGGGCGCTGCTGGGAACTGCAGCTCAAGGGGTCGGGCAAGACCCCTTACTCGCGCATGGGCGACGGCCGGGCGGTGCTGCGCTCGTCGATCCGCGAGTTCCTGTGCTCGGAGGCCATGGCCGCGCTGGGCATCCCGACCACCCGTGCGCTGGCCATCGTGGGTTCCGACCAGCCGGTGTTTCGCGAGACCGTCGAGACGGCAGCGGTCGTCACGCGGATGTCGCCGAGCTTCGTTCGCTTCGGATCGTTCGAGTACTTCGCGCACTTCGACCGGCACGCCGAGTTGCGCGCGCTCACCGACTACGTGATCGAGCGCTTCTATCCCGCATGCCGCGCCGCCAGCCACCGTGACACGGTCTGCGCGCTGCTGGCGGAGGTCTCGCGGCGCACCGGGCGACTGATTGCCGCGTGGCAGTCCGTGGGCTTCTGCCACGGCGTGATGAACACCGACAACATGTCGATCCTGGGCCTGACGATCGACTACGGTCCGTTCGGTTTCCTGGACGGATTCGATGCCCAGCACATCTGCAACCACTCGGACGACAGCGGACGCTATGCCTACGCAATGCAGCCGCGAATCGGTGAGTGGAACTGCTTTGCGCTGGGCCAGGCGCTGCTGCCGCTGATCGGCGACGTGGAGTCGGCGCAGCAGGCGCTGGCCGAGTACCGTCCCGCGTTCGAGGCGGAGTTCGAGCGGCTGCTTCGCGCCAAGCTCGGGCTGTCGGCGCAGCGCGACGACGATCCGGCCCTGTTCGAGCGGATGTTCGAGGCGATGCAGGCCAGTCGCGTCGACTTCACGCTGTTCTTTCGCAGCCTGTCGCGCGTGCGCGCGGCCGACGCCGCGGGCGACGAGCCGGTGCGCGACCTGTTCGTCGATCGTGCCGCCTGCGACGCGTGGCTGGCGCTGTACCGGGGGCGGCTGCAGGCCGAAGGCTCGAACGACGCACAGCGCGCCGCCGCGATGAACCGGGTCAACCCGCGCTTCGTGCTGCGCAATCACCTGGCCGAGCTGGCGATCAGGCGGGCGCGCGGCGAGTCCGACGACGGCACGCCCGGCGGCCGGCGCGACTACGCCGAGGTCGCACGCCTGCTCGACGTGCTGTCGCGGCCCTTCGACGAGCAGCCCGAGCACGCGTCCTACGCGGCGCCGCCCCCCGACTGGGCCTCGCACCTGTCCGTCAGCTGCTCTTCCTGAGACCGTCCGCCCCGAGATTCCATGAAACTGCTCTTCGACCTGTTCCCGATCATCCTGTTCTTCGCCGCCTACAAGCTCGCCGACATCTACGTGGCGACGGGCGTGGCGATCGCCACCACGATCGCGCAGATCCTGTGGCTCAGGTCGACGCGCAAGCCGGTCGAGAACATGCAGTGGGCGAGCCTGGCGATCATCGTCGTGTTCGGCGGCATGACGCTCGTGTTCAAGGACGAGACGTTCATCAAGTGGAAACCCACGGTGCTCTACGGCCTGTTCGCCGCGACACTGCTGGGCGCGCGCCTGATGGCCGGGCGCAACCTGATCCGCTCGATGATGGGCAAGCAGATGAAGCTGCCCGACGGCGTGTGGGACCGCCTGAACCTGGCCTGGGTGCTGTTCTTCGCCTTCCTGGGCGTGCTCAACCTGTTCGTTGCGTACCGCTTTGCGACCGACACGTGGGTCAACTTCAAGCTGTTCGGTACGCTCGGACTGACGCTGGCCTTCGTCGTTGCGCAGGCGCTCTACGTCGGGCGCCACGTCCAGGACGAGGCCTGATGCGCCCGTCGCTCGACGAGTTGAGGGCGCGGTTCGAGCGCGCGCTGCCGGAGGCCCGGATCGAAATCGACGACGACAGCCACCTGCACGCCGGCCACGCGGGTGCCGCCGGTGGCGCAGGTCACTACACGGTTCGCATCGTCTCGTCACGCTTCGAGGGCGAGCGCACCGTGGCCCGCCACCGCATCGTGTATGATGCCGTCCGGGACTGGATGCCAGACCGTGTCCACGCGCTGGTGATCGTTGCCCGCACCCCCGCGGAAGCCGCTGCGCAGACTCCGTAGGGACCCGACGCCGGGCCACGCCCGGGTCCGTCGCGTTTCCGCCGGCGCTCAGCACCCGCCGCCTGCCTCTCGGACGTCCATCGATGAACAGACACTTCAACCGAGTCGTGCCCGCCGCAGCGCTGCTCGTGATCGCGCTCGCGACATCGAGCGCCAATGCGCAGAACGCCGCCATCGTCAATGGCAAGGCGATCCCCAAGGCCAAGGTCGATGAGTTCGTCGCGGCGCTGACCGCGCAGGGGCGCCCCGACAGTCCCGAGCTGCGGACCGCGGTGCGTGACGAGCTGATCGCGCGCGAGATCTTCGTGCAGGAAGCCGAGCGCAAGGGCCTTGCGCGCAGTGCCGACGTCCAGAAGCAGCTCGAGAGCATGCGCCAGGACCTGCTGATCCGGGCCATGATCCGCGATTACCTCAAGAACAACCCGGTGACCGACGCCGAGATCAAGGTCGAGTACGACAAGCTGGCCGGCCAGGCCGGCGAGCGCGAATACAAGGCCCGCCACATCCTGGTGGAGTCCGAGGCCGAAGCCAAGGCCATCATCGAGCAGCTCAGGAAAGGCGCCAAGTTCGAGGAACTGGCCAAGAAGTCCAAGGACCCGGGCTCGGCGGCAAACGGCGGCGACCTCGACTGGAATTCCGCGGCGACCTTCGTCAAGCCGTTCTCCGAGGCCATGGTCAAGCTCGACAAGGGCAAGTACACCGAGATCCCGATCCAGACCCAGTTCGGCTGGCACGTGATCCGCCTGGACGATGTGCGCGACGCCAAGCCGCCGCCGCTGGAGCAGGTCAAGCCGCAGATCCAGCAGGAACTCGAGCGGCGCAGGATCCAGCAGCTGCAGCAGGACCTGCGCGCCAAGGCCAAGGTCCAGTAGGCCAGCCCGATCCGCACCCGATCGCCCCGCCCCGCGCGGGGCGATTCGTTTCAGGCCTGCGGCGCGGCGCCTGCGCCGTGGCGGCGGCGCTCGGCGAAGAACGACGACAGCAGGTGCCCGCATTCGGCGGACATGACCCCGCCCAGCACCGCAGTGTGGTGGTTCAGGCGCGACTGCGCCATCAGGTCGACGACGCTGCCGCAGGCCCCGGTCTTCGGATCGGCGGCGCCCCAGACCAGGCGCCGGATCCGTGCGTGCAGGATCGCGCCGGCACACATCGCGCACGGCTCCAGCGTGACGAACAGGTCGCAGTCCACCAGGCGGTAGTTGCCCAGCAGTTCGGCCGCCGCCCGGATCGCGCGGATCTCGGCATGCGCGGTCGGATCGTGACTGCCGATCGGGTGGTTGTAGCCGGTGGCGAGCACCTTGCCGTCGCGCACGATCACGGCCCCGACCGGCACTTCGCCCGCGTCCCGGGCGTTGAGTGCCTGGTCGATGGCCAGGCGCATGAAGTCGATGTCGAGGCCGGCGCCGTCGGCCGTCGACGCACCTCGCGGCGCTTCCTGCATCGGCAGCCCCGATCCTCGCGGCTAGTAGGATTTCGGCAGGCCCAGCACCCGCTCGGCAATGAAGCACATCACCAGCTGCGGACTGACCGGGGCGATGCGCCCGATCAGCGACTCGCGCAGGTACCGCTCGACGTGGTACTCCTTGGCGTAGCCGAAGCCCCCGTGCGTCATCACGGCCTGCTGGCAGGCGTCGAACCCCGCCTCCCCGGCCAGGTACTTGGCCGAGTTCGCCTCGGCCCCGCAGGGCCTGCCGCCGTCGTAGAGCCACGCGGCCTTGAAGACCATCAGGTTCGCCGCCTCCAGCGCCATCCAGTTCTGCGCGAGCGGGTGCTGGATAGCCTGGTTCTGGCCGATCGGCCGGTCGAAGACGACGCGCTCCTTCGCGTACTGCGTCGCGCGACGCAGCGCGCACAGGCCCAGCCCCACGGATTCGGCGGCGATCAGGATCCGCTCGGGATTCATGCCGTGCAGGATGTACTCGAAGCCGCGCCCCTCGTCGCCGATGCGGTCGGCGACCGGAACCCGCATGCCGTCGAAGAACACCTGGTTCGAGTCGACACACGTGCGGCCCATCTTCTCGATCTCGCGCACCTCGACCCGGCTGCGGTCGAAATCCGTGTAGAACAGCGACAGCCCCTCGGCCGGCTTGCTGCACGCCTCGATGGGGGTGGTGCGGGCCAGCAGCAGGATCTTCTCGGCAATCTGCGCGGTCGAGATCCACACCTTCTGGCCGGACACGACGTAGTGATCGCCCTGCCGTTCGGCCTTGGTCTTGATGCGCGTCGTGTTCAGCCCGGTGTTGGGCTCGGTGACGGCGAAGCACGCCCGCTCGCGGCCGGCGATCAATCCGGGCAGCATCCGCTGCTTCTGCGCGGCGCTGCCGAACACGACCACCGGGTTCAGGCCGAAGATGTTCATGTGGACCGCCGATGCGCCCGAGAATCCGGCTCCCGAGGCGGCGATGGTCTGCATCATGATGGCGGCTTCGGTGATCCCCAGGCCCGCGCCGCCGAACGCCTGCGGCATGGCGATGCCCAGCCAGCCGTCGCGCGCCAGCGCCTGGTGCAGTTCGCCCGGGAAGCCCCCCTCACGGTCCTTGCGGGACCAGTAGTCGTCGCCGAACTGCGCGCAGATCCTGCCGATCGCCTCGCGAATGGCGTCCTGCTCGGGTGAAAACGAAAAATCCATCGCTGCCCGCCTTGGTGCTCGATCCGGTTCGAAGCCGTGGACGTCGCGCCTGCCGACGTCCGCCCGTCATTGTGCACGGCGCCGGGGCGACTGTGCGCGCCGCAGCGGATATCGGCGCGCGTGCGGGGCTACCCGGCCCGCTTGGCGGCGACTGCGATCGCCTCGGAAAGCGTCGCGCGCTCGCCCACCTGGTTGGCGAGGATCAGCACGAGCTTGGCGTTCATCAGCGCGGCTTCCTCGTCGCTCAGGCCGCGCTGGCTGTCGATCAGTTCCTGGTAGAAGCCGTCGGGATCGGGGATGTTCGGAGTGTGGATCAGAGCCATGGGCGCGGTGCTCCTCGTTCAGTGGCCGGTGGCCCTGCGAATGGCCGAGGCGACCTTGCCCGGCTCGAACTGCCGCCAGCGTGCCGCAACGTGCTGGTCCGGGCGCAGCAGGTAAACGGTGCCCGGTCGCCCATCGTAGCGCGCGGCGAGCAGTCCCTGCGCGTCGACGATCGCGTCGCCGTCGCTGGCAGTCCCGGGCGGCACCACGGTCAGCACGCACGCGGTGATCGGTCCGGCCTCGACGGTCCGCGCGGGCGCATGCTCGCCGAAGGCCAGCACGGTGAAGCCGTTGCCGACCGTGTGCAGGAACCAGTCCGCCCTGCCCCCCCGCTCGATCGGCGCATCGGCACAGTTCGTCCCGGGGCGCATGCGGCCGGTGAACTCGGACTCGTCCGCCGTGTTCAGCGACGAATTCAGGTAGGGCGTCGGCGTCGACAGGCGACCGCTGTTGACCAGCGGCCGCGCAAAGGCCTCGTCCTCGGCGAGGCCGAGCACCGCGTCGCGAAACAGCAGGCTGCCCTTGCTCTTGGGCGTGATGAAGTCGGTCGAGCGCGTCGAGTTCAACAGGTTGTCGTCGGCAGCGAAGGCCCGCTCCTCGCTGTAGGAGTCGATCAGGCCCGTCGGCGCGCGGCCGTCCAGGACGAGCTTGAGCTTCCACGCCAGGTTGTCGATGTCCTGGACCCCGGTGTTCGCTCCGCGTGCGCCGAACGGCGAAACCTGGTGTGCGGCATCTCCGGCGAAGATCACCCGGCCATAGCGGAACCTGTCGATGCGCCGGCACGCGAACTGGTAGACCGACACCCATTCCAGCTCGAACTCCACGCCGGGCAGCATCGCCTGGATGCGCGGAATCACGTTCTCGGGCTTCTTCGCCTCCGACGGGTCGGCCTGCCAGCCCAGCTGGAAGTCGATCCGCCACACGTTGTCGCACTGCTTGTGCAGCAGAACCGACTGCCCGCGATGGAACGGCGGATCGAACCAGAACCAGCGCTCGGTCGGGAAATCGGCCTTCATCACGACGTCGGCGATCAGGAACCGGTCCTGGAAGAACTGGCCGGTGAACTCGGCGCCGACCATGTTGCGCACGTCGCTGTTGGCGCCGTCGCACGCGATCACCCAGTCGGCCTGCATGTGGAACACGCCGTCGGGCGTCTCCACGGTCAGCGTCGCCGAATCGGCGTCCTGCGCAAGGTTCAGCAGCTTGTGCTTCCAGCGCAGGTCGATCAGCGGATTCGCGCTGCAGCGCTCGACGAGGTACGACTCCAGGTAGTACTGCTGGAGGTTGATCATCGCGGGCATCTGGTGCCCCTGCTCGGGCAGCAGATCGAACTGGTAGACGAGGTCGTCCTTGAAGAAGACCTTGCCGCGCTTCCAGCTGACGCCCTTCTGGACCATTGGCGCCGCGCAGCCCAGGCGATCCCAGATCTCCAGGGGCCGCTTGGCGTAACAGACCGCACGCGAACCCACGCTGACGGTGTTGTTGTCGTCGATCACCACGACCGGGATGCCCCGGTACGCACAGTCGAGCGCCGCGGTGAGCCCGATGGGCCCGGCGCCCACCACGACCACCGGATGGCGCCGGGGCTTGCCGGTGCGTTGCTCGTCGGACTGCGCGTACGGGAATTCCGGGTAGGTGTAGGTCTGCAGCATGCCCGCTCCTCGATCTGCGTGCCGCCCTGCCGGCTACTCGCCGGCCACGCCGGCCAGTTCCTGCGCGTGCAGCCAGGACGCATGGCGCGGGGCTTTCTTCGTCCGGCTCCACTCTTCGAGCATCGGCCACTTGACCGCGTCCAGCCGGGCTTGCATGTCCGGCGTGGCGGTGTCGGCGGCGAGTTCCAGCCGGTGTCCGTTCGGATCGAAGAAGTAGATCGATTTGAAGATCACGTGGTCCGTGACCCCGACGACCTCGATCCCGGCCGCCTCCAGTCGCTTCTTGGTCGTTTCCAGCTCGGCGACGCTGTCCACCTTGAACGCGATGTGCTGCACCCACGGCGGCGTGTTGGCGTCGCGGCCCATCTGCGGCGAGTTCGGCAGCTCGAAGAAAGCCAGCACGTTGCCGCCGCCCGCATCGAGGAACAGGTGCATGTACGGATCGGGCTCGTGGGTGGACGGCACGTGGTCTTCGGCAATCGCCAGGACGAAGTCCATGCCGAGGTGTGTGCGGTACCACTCGACCGTTTCCCTGGCGTCGCGGCAGCGGTAGGCGACGTGATGAATGCGCTGGATGCCCATGGTGTCCTGTCCTCCACGTAGGACTCGAAAGTATCATTTGCAACGAATCCTTGTCAAGACAGTTGCATTTGATACTATTGGTGCCCGCCCCGCCGCCCGGGCCCCGCCGACTTCACGGATGAACATGACCGCCACGGCATCGCACCCGAGCGCACGCACGGCGAGCACCACCGACACGCCACTGGAACTCGCCACGTTCTTCCCCTACCGGTTGGCCGTCCTGGCCGAAGCGGTGAGCCGCGCGGTCGCCAGGGTCTACGCCGAACGCTTCGACCTGTCGCGCGACGAGTGGCGGGTGCTCGCCGCCCTGGGCGAGGCGGGCGAGATGAAGACGCGCGATGCGATGCTCAGCACGACCCTGGACAAGGTGCAGGCGAGCCGCGCGATCGCCCGGCTGGAGGCCAAGGGACTGATCGCCCGCGTGGCGGACGCCGAGGACCGTCGCAACCGCATCCTGCGGCTCACCGCCGCCGGCAAGGCGCTGCATCGGCGCATCGTGCCGGTCGTCAAGGAGCGCGAGGCATTCCTGTTGCAGGCGCTGGCCGCTCCGCAGCGTGCGGCTCTGGACGAGGCCTTCGACCGCCTGCTGGAGCGTACGCGGGTCCTCGAGGCGGGTGACGACGACCGCGGCTAGGCACTTCCCGCCCACGGGCGCCGTTCCGTCGCGAGGTCCCAGGCGCTGCCCCTGCGGCGGCTCGCATCCCTCGCGGCCCCGGCGACCCTGAGCCCTTCTGTATCATCCATCGGGCGGGCCTCGGCAGCCGCGTGGCGAAGCGAATCAGGAGAACGACATGACCCAGGATCTGCTCGAAACCAACCAGGCCGGCATCGCCACCCTCACCATGAACCGGCCCGAATCGCGCAATGCCCTGACGCGCGACATGATGGTCGCGCTCTCCGAAGCCCTGCCCCGCCTGGCCGCCGACCCGACCGTGCGCCTGGTGGTGCTCACCGGAGCCGGCAACGCCTTCTGCGCAGGCGGCGACGTGAAGGGATTCGCAAAGAACGCCGCGGGCGCTTCACCCGCGGTCTCATTCGACCATCGGGTGACCGATCTGCGGGCCCGCATGGAGGTCAGCCGCTGGTTGCACGAGATGCCCAAGCCGACCCTGGCCGTGATACCCGGCCCGGCGGCCGGCGCCGGGCTGTCGCTGGCATTGGCGTGCGACCTGCGCATTGCCGCGGACGACGCCAAGCTCACGACCGCTTTCTCGAAGGTCGGACTGTCAGGCGACTTCGGCGGCAGCTACTTCCTGAACCACCTGGTGGGCGCCGCCAGGGCACGTGAGATGTATTTCACCGGGCAGGTGCTGCGGGGCGACGAGGCCCAACGAATCGGTCTGGTCAACCGCTCGGTACCGTCCGCGCAGTTGGCCGAGGCCGCGCGGGCATGGTCCGCCGAACTGGCGGCGCTGCCGACCGTCGCCATCGGCTACATGAAGCGCAATCTCAACACCGGACTGCGCGCCTCGCTGTCGGATGTGCTGGACGCCGAGGCGATCCACATGATCCGCACGTTCGAGACCGACGACCACAAGGGCGCGGCCGCCGCGTTCGTCGAGAAACGTGCGCCGCGGTTCGAGGGGCACTGACGCATCGGACTAGTGACTGCGCGTGCGCAACTGCCACAGCGATTGACCGGCCAGAGCACCGGCTGTGGTGACCGCGACGCCGACGACCGGCACCAGGACCGCCCAGCGAACGCCCAATGCGCTCGCGCCAAGGCCCATGATCAGCGAACCGATCGGGTTGCCGCCCAAGGTCGCCAGCGAAAACGCCGCCATGACGCGCGACTGGTGGCTCGCGGGCGCCCGTTCCTGCAGGATCGTTCGCGACATCGACATCGCCACCCCGCCGCACATGCCCCAGAAGAAGATGCACAGGTAGAACACCCACTGGGGCGGCGCCGCGGCGATCGGCGACAGCGCGCAACAGCCCAGCAGCAGGGCCATCACCAGCGCGCGACCGGGAAACGCCAGTCCACCGATTCGCGTGAGAACCACGATGCTGATCAGCGTGCCGAGCGCGAACACCATGAAGCCGAGCGCCATGTCCGGCGCACCGCCGGCGTACAGGTCGCGAATCGCCAACGGGATCAGCACCACGTAGAACCCGCCGAAGAACACGCCCATGCCGAGTGCCAGCAGGAAAGTCGCCCGCATCGGGGGATCGGCACGGATCAATGCCAGCCCACCGCCCAACGCCCGCCACAGCGGTTCGCGCTCCGGCCCGCCACGCGCCGGCGCCGGCTTCGCTGTCACCGCGGGCAGCCGACTGGCGGCAGGAATTCCGGCTGCGAGCACCAGGCACTGCAGCAGCAGGATGGTGATCGAGCCCCAGTGCGCCGCCCTCCCGCCAAGCGCCTGGCCGATCATCTGCATGCCGAATTGCATGCCCATCGCCAGAGTGACCATTCGCTGCACGTTGTGGCCCGCGACCCGCGTCAGCAGCCCGTCGCGGGCCGGCATCGCAAAGGCGGTCACCAGTCCCCATGACAGGGCGTACAGCACCAGGTGTGTCTCGTTGAGTCGATTGCGCCACACGAGGAACGCGAGCACAAGCGGCATCAGCACCGCGGCAGCGTGCAGCCCCATCAGCAGGCGGCGCGGATCGACACGGTCGGCCAGCCAGCCACCAAACAGCAGAAACACCAGTATCGGCAGCTGGCCGATCATCTGCGTGATGCCGAAGCGCGCGGCCGGCTGGTTCAGTTCGATCGCCAGCAGATAGGGCAGGAGCACCATCTGGATGCCTGCCGGAATCATGAAGGTCGCAACACTCGCCAGATACCAGCCGGCGGGCTGGGCGCCGTCGGTGCTGCTCATCGGGACGGTCAGGCCGCCACCGAGCGGCTGATGCCCGTGCCCGAATCTGCCCGGATACTCGACCGCCTCATTGCGGCACCGTGGACAATCAGAGCGCCATCGACGGCCGCTGCGACATCGCGCTGCGCCAGCGCTGCAGGTGCGGGTGCTGCTCCCCAGGCCTGACCTTCACGACGCGGGCAAAGTCGACGGCCACCACGGCGGTGATGTCGGCAACGCTGAATCGATCGGCGGCGATGAAGTCGCGGCCGGCCAAGCGCTCGTTCAGCGTGACGAAAAACTGCTGCACCCTGGCCAGGCCGCGCGTGGCCAGCTCGGGGATCTGCGGATAGTCCACCGGCCCCGGCAGCGCCCGATTGGCCATTGCCGGTGCGCTGTTGCGCAACGCCTCGGCGATGGCCAGCAGTCCTTCGAACTCGATGCGCCAGTTCCAGCTCGCAATCTGTGCCTTCTCCAGCGGTGTGCTTCCCAGCAGGGGGGGCTCCGGAAAGCGGCCCTCGAGGTAAGCGGTGATCCCCGCGTTGTCGGTCAGCACCGTCCCCTCGTCGGTCCGCAGCGCCGGAACCGTGCATTGCGGGTTCACCTGTCGGTAGGCGTCGCCCAGTTGCTCGCCTTTGCGCAGGTCCACCTCGATCGTCTCGTGCCCGACGCCCTTTTCGGCAAGCAGGATGCGTGCGCGGCGCGGGCTCGGGGCTGTGGCGCAGTCGTAGAGGGTGATCATCGTCGGGCCTTCGTGGTCGGGCACACGGTGGTCAGCGCGCGGCGGCGAGCTTGTCCTGCGTGCGGGTATCGAAGTCGCCGGCGTCATGGCGCTCGTGCAGCTGACTGGATGGGTCGCCCCAGGTGCGATTGACCATTCGGCCACGCCGCACCGCCGGACGCTTTGCAATCTGGTCGGTCCAGCGTACGACGTTGGTGTATTCCTGGACCTGCAGGAACTCGCCGGCCTGGTACAGCTGGCCCTTGGCGAGGGTGCCGTACCAGGGCCAGACCGACATGTCGGCGACGGTGTAGTCGTCTCCCGCCAGATAGGGGCTCTGGCCAAGGCGCCGGTCGAGCACGTCGAGCTGGCGCTTGACCTCCATCGCGTACCGATCGATCGCGTACTCGATCTTGGTGGGTGCGTACGCGTAGAAGTGCCCGAAGCCGCCCCCGAGGTAGGGCGCGCTGCCCATCTGCCAGAACAGCCACGACAGGCACTCGGCGCGCTCGTCGCGGCGCGGCGGAAGGAAGGCCTCGAACTTCTCGGCCAGGTACAGCAGGATCGCGCCCGACTCGAACACGCGCACCGGCGTCGGCTCGCTTCGATCCAGGAGCGCCGGGATCTTCGAGTTCGGGTTGACCGCAACGAAGCCGCTGCCGAACTGGTCGCCCTCGCTGATCCGGATCAGCCAGGCGTCGTACTCCGCACCGGCATGGCCCAGCGCCAGCAGTTCCTCCAGCATCACCGTGACCTTGACCCCGTTCGGGGTCGCCAGCGAATAGAGCTGCATCGGATGGCGGCCCACCGGCAGGTCCTTTTCGTGCGTCGAACCGGCGATCGGGCGGTTGATGTTCGCAAAGCGACCCCCGCCTTCCTTCTTCCAGGACCAGACGCTCGGTGGCGTGTAGGACGACGAATCATTCATGCAGTGATCTCCTGTCCGGCAGTCGCAGCGCACGTGACATGCGCGGCCCTGGCACGGAACCGTTTCCACAGAAGCCGCGCATCGCCCGTCCCCGTGAAAGATTGACCCGCCGGCGGCGGGTCTGCCCTGCCCTATTCTGACAGAGCGCTTCGGTTGCGGACAGGCCCCGGCGTCGCGGGTTCGACGCGGTCGACAACCGTGTGTCGAGATCGATGGAGCTCGAGCAGCGAGAGCCAGCCTCGAGCACGAGCCTCGCCCGACCTTCGTGCGCCTGCAGGACGATGGCGCGCGACGTCAGGGCACGACGATCAGAAACAGCCAGGTTGCGAGCAGGATCAGATGGACGACACCCGACAACAGGCTCGCGCGCCCGGTGCCGTAGGTGATCAGCGCCATCATGAACGAAAGCGTCAGCAGCACGGCGCTGCCCGATGTGACCCCGAGCTCCAGCGGACTGCCGGTCCACCACGCGATGGCGGCCACGGTCGGGACCGTCAGCCCGATGCTCGCCACCCCCGAGCCCAGCGCAAGGTTGATCGAGGTCTGCAGCTGGTCCTCGCGCGCCGCGCGCAACGCCGTCAGGGCCTCCGGCAGCAGAACGATGGCCGCGACGATCACGCCGACGAGGGCGCGCGGCGCGCCAAGCCCTTCGGCCGCGGACTGTATGTGCGGCGAAACACCCTTGGCGAGCAGCACCACGGCCACGAGCGAGATCAGCAGCGCGGCCAGCGCACCCGCGGCGACTCCGCCGCTGGGCCGCGAGACCGCAGATTCGATTGTCCGCGTGGGCGTGAAGTGATCCCTGTGGCGCACGGTCTGCACGAAGGTGAAAGCGAGCCACAGCATCAGGCACGTCGTGCTGACGAAGGCCAGCTGGGCCGTCGTGTAGTACGGCCCCGGCACGCTGGTGGTGAAGTTCGGCAGCACCAGCGTGACGGCCACCATGGGCAGCAGCACGATCAGGTAGGCCTGTGCGCCCTGCGTCCGGAACTCCTGCTCGCGGTGCCGAAGCGCGCCGACCACGATGCACAGTCCGGCGACGCCGTGCAGCACGAGCACGACGACGGCGTGAATGGTGTCGCGCAGGAGCGTCGGTTCCGGCCGGTCGCTGAGCATGATCGAGACGATCAGGCCGAGTTCGATGACGGTGACGGCCAACGCAAGCAGGATAGCGCCGAACGGTTCGCCGACGCGCACCGCCAGCACCTCGGCGTGGTGGACGGCGGCCAGCACGGCGGCGATCAGGGCGACGCCCAACATGAAGCCAGCCGACAACCCCGGGCGGCCACTGAGGGCGACAACCGCACCCAGGGCGAGGACGGGCGCGACGAGGGTCCAGGCGGGCAGTCGATCCGTGGGCACGGTCATGGGGCGGCAGTATAGGGCAGGCCCGCCCTGATCCACGACATCTCTGCGTATGATGCTGTGCGTCGCGTCGAGGCTGGTTCCCATGGACAGACTGCGTGCCCTTCTCTATGGCTCCCTGCTCCTGCTGATCTTCGGATGGGTGCTGCACGTCGGCAAGGCAATCCTCGTTCCGGCCGTGCTCGGCGCGGTGATCGTGTACGTCATCGTCGGAATGGCCCATGTGCTGGGCCGGTTGCCCGGGGTGGGCCGCGCGCTGCCGATGCAGCTGCGCTACCTGTTCTCGATGCTGGCCATCGGGCTGGCCTTCTTCCTGCTGGCCTACCTGGTGATGTCCAACAAGGAGCGTGCACTGGCGCTGGCGCCGCAGTACCAGGAGACGCTGCTGGCCGCGATCCAGCGCGTGGCGGTGTTCTTCGGCTTCGAGACCGAGCCCACCTGGACCACGCTGCGCCAGGACCTGCTGGCCACGGTCAACCTGCAACGGCTGCTCGCTTCGCTGCTGGCCTCGGTGGGCTCGATCCTGGTGACGTTCATCGTCGTGTTCCTGTACGCAGTATTCCTGCTGATCGAGCGCAACGCCTTCGAAAGCAAACTGGCCAACCTGTCGGACGACCCCAAGCGGGTGGCGCGAATCCGCGAGGTCATCGAAACCATCAACCGGCGCATCGGCTCTTATCTGGCGTTGAAGACACTGCTCAGCATCCTGCAGGGGGCGGTGAGCTGGGTGGTCATGGCGATGTTCGGACTCGAGTTCGCCGTGTTGTGGGCGGTGCTGATCGCCTTCCTGAACTTCGTGCCGTACATCGGCTCGGTGCTCGGAGTGGTGTTCCCGCTGCTGATGACGGTGGTGCAGTTCGATGACCTGGGGGTGATCCTGACGATGCTGCTGGCGCTGAGCCTGGTGCAGTTCGCCATCGGCAACTTCCTGGACCCCTACGTGATGGGCAATTCGCTGAACCTCAGCCCCTTCGCCATTCTCATCAGCCTGGCCGTGTGGTCCGAACTGTGGGGCATTCCCGGCGCCTTCCTGGCGGTGCCCATCACCGCGATCATGACGATCGTGTTCTCCGAGTTCCCGGGCACGCGGCCGGTCGCCGTGCTGCTGTCCAAGAACGGACGGCTCTGAGCATCGCCGCTTCGTCCCATAGCCAATGCTCACGAGGCTCCCGCCGAGCCGTCAAAGGCTGCCGCCGCCAGCGGGATGACGTCATGCGCGAGGGGCCCGGGCGCACGTCTGCGCCTGCGGCCGCCTCGCACGGCCAGTGGCACGGTCGAGTCAGTCATTGCGAAGGCCGATTCGATGCGCTATTGTTATCGGCGTTGTTCGCACTGCACTGCTCTGCGCGCCACGCGCCGGATCCGCATGGCGGCATGCCGACACTCCACTGGGCAACGCGCCCTTCCAATTCCCTTACCCACTGAAAGACTGACATGAGCAATTTCTGGGACGCGGTCCTATTGATGGTCTCGACCTTCTTCTTCATCGCCTACCTGGTGATCATGTTCCAGATCGTCGTCGATCTGTTCCGTGACCCCGAGGTGGGCGGCGGCTCGAAGGTGTTGTGGGTGATCGGTCTGATCTTCCTGCCGGTCCTGACTGCGATCATCTACATCATCGCGCGCGGCAAGGGCATGGCTACGCGGCAGCAGGCCAGCCTTCAGAAGGCCAAGTCCGAGACCGAGTCCTACATCAAGAGCGTGGCCGGCAAGTCGCCGGCGGCCGACATTGCCGAGGCCAAGGCACTGCTCGATGCGGGCACGATCAGCGCCGAGGAGTTCGCCCGACTGAAGGCCAAAGCCCTGTCCTGAAGCCAAGGGTTCGAGGCTGCCGGGATCGGGCGAACTGCCCGGTCTGCCGGGCTCAGGACGGCAGGGTGGCATGGCGCCCGGCGCCGCGACCGACAGCAATCTGGCACCGAACCCGAAGCAGGCATGAGCGACACGCCCAAGCGGACTGCGACGCCGCCGCTGTTCAATCCCTTGTCTGCGGACTTCATCCGCGATCCGTATCCGGCCTACGAACGGCTGCGCACGACCGATCCGATGCACCTGACGCCGCTGGGCCTCTACCTGGCGAGTCGCCATGCCGAGGTCGGCGCGATCCTGCGCGACAAGCGCTTCGGCAAGGATTTCGTGGGCCGGACAACCAGGCGGTACGGCCCCGAGATCATGAACGAGCCGGTGTTCCGCAGCATGCGGCACTGGATGCTTTCGCAGGACCCGCCGGACCATACCCGTCTGCGTGGCCTGGTCGTCAAAGCCTTCACGGCGCGCCGCATCGAAGACATGCGCGCGCGCATCCAGAGCATCGTCGACGACGCGCTCGACCGTGTGGCCGCTCGGGGCCACATGGACCTGGTGGGCGACTTCGCCTTCCGCCTGCCGGTGATGGTCATCTGCGACATGCTCGGCATCCCGCAGGAAGACCGCGACGTCTTCTTCGTGCGCGAGCGCACCGCCGGGCGCCTGCTCGACCCGGTGCCGCTGACGCGTGCCGAGATCGACGCGGCGAATGCGTCGCACCGGGCGTCGACCGCGTACTTTCACCGGCTGTTCGAGCTGCGCCGGCGCCAGCCGGGCGACGACCTGACGACACAGCTCGTGCAGGCCGAGCAGGACGGCAACAGGCTTTCGAACGAGGAGCTGACCGCCAACATCATCCTGCTGTTCGGTGCCGGCCACGAGACCACGGTCAACCTGATCGGCAACGGGCTGCTCGCGCTGCATCGCCACCCGGACCAACTGGCACTGTTGAAGCGGCGGCCCGACCTCATCGGCAACGCGGTCGAGGAATTCCTGCGCTACGACTCGTCGGTGCAGCTCACCGGCCGGGTGGCGCTCGAGGACATCGCGGACGTCGCTGGCAAGCGCATCCCCAGGGGAGAGTCGGTGCTTTGCCTGCTGGGGTCGGCCAACCGCGATCCTGCGGCCTATCCCGATCATCCGGATCGGCTGGACATCACCCGGCCCGACATCCGACCACATTCGTTTGGTGGCGGCATCCACTTCTGCCTGGGCGCGCAGTTGGCGCGCATCGAGGCCGAGGTCGCGATCTCGACCCTGCTGCGGCGCCTGCCCGACTTGCGGCTCGACGATGCGCAGAATCCCGAGTGGCGGCCGACCTTCGTGCTGCGCGGCCTGATGCGGCTGCCGGCGCACTGGTAGGCCGCAGCAGCCCTTGACCTGAGTCTTCAACGATGCCGATGATGCGTGCTTTCCCGGGTTTCCTCTTTACCTTGCTGGCCGTGGTCGCGGCGGCTTCGTTTGCGCAGTCGGACATCGTCAAGCGCCCGGTGCAGTTTGCCAAGGGCAAGACCGGGGCGACGATCAAGGGCAGCGTCACCGGCGACCAGACCGTCGACTACACGCTGCGCGCGGCCGCCGGCCAGACGATGACCGTCAAGCTCACTGGCGGGTCGAGCGTGTACCACAACGTGCTGCCGCCCGGCAGCACGGGCGAAGCGCTGTTCGTCGGCTCGCGCGACGGCAACCGCTCCACGACCACGCTGCCGGCCAGTGGCGAATACGCCATCCGCGTCTGCCAGATGGGCAACGCCAGCAGCAGCGGCAAGCGCTCGAACTTCACGCTGGACGTGGCGATCACCGGTGGTGCGCAGCAGGCGGCGGCACGGCTGCGGTGTCGGTCACGCGGCCGGACGGACGCAAGCGCCTGATCTACTTCAATGCGGGCAAGGCCGTTGGCGCCGACCTCAGCCAGGCCGACGGCAACATGAGCTTCAGCGCCACCAAGGAGGCCGACCTCTACATGATCCGGGCCGGCAACGAGCGCTACGAGATTCCCGAAGCGGTGATCTACGGCGGCTGACTTCGAAGAGCATGAACGTGGCAACGGCAAGAGCGAGCGACAGAACCAGGAGCAAGCCCATCCGAATGACCCCGTCGAGAGCGCTTGTCGCCGTCGTGTCCACTTCGCCGGCGTCTGCTTCCGTCCCCGCGCTCGCACCCCGGACGATCCGGTGCGCGAGCAGCGGCGGGCATCACGGTCATCGCCGCGTTGGCCGGCGACCGGCTGCTGGTGCGCCTCACGGACGGCCAGCGCGTGCTGGTGCTGCAGGTCGACGCACCGTCGGGGCTGCGCTGGATCTCCGGTGCGGTGCCTGGTCCCGACGGCATCGAAATAGGGTTCCCGCAGACCGGCCTGTATCGCGTCTTGGTGCTCATGTCGGGGGATGCGGCGCGGCCGGGGGTTCTATCCACTTGCCGCTCACTGCCGCCGATCAAAGAGCCACGCCGTCAGGCTACGTTGACGCGCCTCGCGCCCGCCTTGCCCGAACGAACAGCTTGCGCAGCTCTTCAACCCAAAGCACCAGGCTGGCCAGCGCCACGATGGGCAGCAAGTCGGCGAGCGGAATCGGCACGGTGTGGAACAGCGCGTTCAGCGGCGGCCAGTACAGCACGGCGCCCTGCAGCAGGAAGCTCAGCGACAGTCCGCCCAGCAGCCAAGGGTTGCGCAGGATACCCAAGCGCAGCGCCGAACGCGTGGCCGACTGGCAGTTCAGCACGTTGAACCACTGGCACACCGCGAGCACCGTGAAGGTTTCGGTGCGCACCATCTCGTAGGGCATGCCGCTGGCCTGACGCCAGACGAACCAGCCGAAAGTCGACAGCGCGATCACCGGCGTCATCAGCGCCACTCGCCAGAGCATCTCGTTGCTCAGCAGCCGGTCGTTGCGCGGCACCGGCGCGCGCTTCATCTCCTCGCCGTCGGCCGGATCCATCACCAGGTTCACTGTGACGGTGCCCTCGGTGACGATGTTGATCCAAAGGATCTGCACCGCCGCCAACGGCAGGCGATAGCCCAGCACCAGTGCCAGCAGCAGCACCAGCACCTCGGCCATCGAGGTGGCGAACAGGTACAGGATCACCTTCTTCAGGTTTCCGTACACCACGCGGCCCTGTTCGACTGCGCCAACGATGGTGGCGAAATTGTCGTCGGTGATGACGATCTTGGCCGCGCTCTTGGCCACCTCCGTTCCGGTGATCCCCATCGCCACGCCGACATCGGCGCGCGCCAGCGCCGGCGCATCATTGACGCCGTCGCCGGTCATCGCGACCACGTCGCCGCGTGCCTGCAGCGCCTGAACGATGCGCAGTTTCTGCGCCGGGTGCACGCGCGCGAAGACGGCGATGTGGTCCAGGTCTTCGCGAAGTCCGGCCTCGTTCATGCGCTCCAACTCGGCGCCGTCCACCGCACCGTCGCCATCCCGCGCAATGCCAAGTTCGCGTGCGATGGCCAGGCCGGTGAGCTTGTGGTCTCCGGTGACCATGATCGGCCGGATGCCGGCCGCCCGGCACTCGGCCACGGCCACCCTGACCTCCTCGCGCGGTGGATCGATCTGGCCGACCAGCCCGAGCAGCGTGGCACGGCCAGCGAGCGCATCGAAGCCATCGGCGGTGTCCAGCGGATCGTCGGCCAACGCCGCGACGGCGAGAACGCGCAGCGCCTGGCCGGCCATGTCTTCGGCGGCGTCGCGGGCCGCTTGCAGCGTCGCCTGACCATCGACCCCGCACAAGCGCAGCACAGCTTCCGGTGCCCCCTTGATGAAGACGCGGCGTGGCGACGCCGGGCCGGCGTGGCGCGTCGCCATCATCTTGGCATCGGAGTCGAACGGCAACTCCGCCTCGCGCGGCGAGTCTCGCCGCAAGGCTGCCACGTCGATGCCGGCCTTGCCGGCAGCAACCAGTAGCGCCGCTTCGGTCGGGTCGCCAAGCACGGTCCAATGCGCCACGTTGTCCTTCGGCGCCACGAGTTCGGCGTCGTTGCACAGCACAGCGGCGCGCAACAGCGCCGTGACGGCGCTGTCTGCGGCCATCACTGGGGCGCCCGCCTCGCTGAGCGCACCCTGCGGCGCGTAGCCCACCCCCGAGACAGCGATCGACCGTCCGCCAGGCAGCCAAAGTGCGCTGACGGTCATCTCGTTGCGCGTCAGCGTGCCGGTCTTGTCGCTGCAGATCACGGTGGTCGAACCCAGTGTCTCGACGGCGGACAGCCGGCGGATGATCGCGCCACGCCCAGCCATTCGCTGCATGCCCACCGCCAGCGCGATCGTCATCGCCACCGGCAGGCCCTCGGGCACCATCGAGACCATCTGGCTGACCGCCACCATCAGCACGTCGGCGTAGTGCAGGCCGCGCAGCAAACCCAGCCCCACCACGACGACGAACAGCACGAGCGCGCCGGCCACCAGGTAGCGGCCGAACTGCGCAATGCGCAGTTCCAGCGGCGTCTTCGGCTCCTCGGCGCCTTCGGTCATGCGAGCGATGCTGCCGACCTCGGTATGCGCGCCGGTGGCGGTGACCACGGCGCGGGCGCGACCAGCGGTGACGTAGGTGCCCGAGAACACCATGTTGCGACGGTCGGCCAGGCCGGTCGCTTCGGGCAGGACCTCGATGTTCTTGGAGACCGGCACCGATTCTCCGGTCAGCGCCGCTTCGGCCACCTGCAGCTGGGCCGCCTCGATCAGCCGGGCATCGGCGCCGACGGCATCACCCGCAGCCAGCAGCAACAGGTCGCCGGGCACCAATTCACGTGCGGCCATTGGCCGCTCCTGGCCGTCGCGCACCACCCTCACCTGCAGGGCCGACAGCCGGCGCAGCGCGGCCATCGAAGCTTCAGCGCGCCCTTCCTGGTAGGAGCCAATCAGCGCGTTCACCAGCACGACAGACAGGATCACCACCGCGTCGTCCCACTGGCCCATGCCTGCGGCCAGCGCTGCCGCCACGAACAGGATGTAGATCAGCGGGCTCTTGAACTGGCGCAGGAAGACCAGCAAGACCGAGCGCCTGGGCGGCTCGGGCAGAGCGTTCGGCCCGTAGGCCGCGCCGCGCTGTGCCGCCGTCTGCGGCGACAAGCCGACCGCGGCATCACAGCCCAGCCGCCGCTGCACCGACGCGGCATCCAGTGCATGCCAGGGGGCGACGGGGTTCGACGCGCGAGCAGTCATGATTTTTCAAGCGGGCGGCCGGGCGCCACGAGGGCGAAAGCCGCGCAGGGTGCCACCAGCGTGTGGTCGCGATCGCGCAAGATGGCGCCGGCGATTGGAAGCATCAGCCGGACGGTCGACACGCCAAAGGCCAGCGCGGCGGCATCTCGGCCTTCCTGGTCGACCGCGGGACACCCGGCCTGAAGATCGAGCGCCGGATCGCCATGTTGGCGGGCCACCACACCCACGAGGTGCTGTTCGAGGACTGCCGCATCCCGGCGGGTCAGTTGCTCGGCCAGGAGGGACAGGGCTTCGAGCCGATGCAGGAACGCCTGGGCGCCAAGCGGGTGCAGATGGCGGCCTGGTCCATCGGCCGCGCACAGCGCGCGCTGGACCTGCTGTGCGGCTACGTCCCGCAACGCAAGACCTTCGGCGTGCCGCTGGCCGACCGGCAGGCGATCCAGTGGTGGATTGCCGACGCTGCCACGCGCATCCACGCCTGCCGATTGATGACCTATGAGACCGCCTGGCGGCTCGACCGCGGCCAGGATGCGCGCACGCAGACCTCGATGATCAAGACTTTCGCCACCGAGATGACCTGGGACATCGCCGACCACGCCATGCAGGCCTTCGGCGCGATGGGCATGACCAAGGATATGCCGCTGCACCAGATCGCGGCCGATGCGCGCGTGGCGCGCATCTACGAAGGCCCCAACGAGGTGCACCGCTGGGTGGTCGCGCGCAACACGCTGGCGGCCTCGCGCTGAACCCGGCGCAACGTCGTCGTCACCGTGTGCATCGGCCGCGGCCAGGGTGCCGCGGGCCTTTCTTGGAGGGGGTTTGAAATGGACTTTGCCTACACAGCCGAGCAGCTGCAAGTCACCGAGGCCGTCGGGCGCATCTGCGGGTCCTTCGACCCCGAGTACTGGCTCGCGCGCGACAGCGACGGCCTGTTCCCGCACGACTTCCATCGCGCCATGGCCCAGGGTGGCTGGCTCGGGATCTGCATGCCTCAGGAACACGGCGGCGCTGGCCTGGGCATTCAGGCCGGTGCAGCCATGCTGCAGGCCATCAATCGCTCGGGTGCGGGCATGTCGGGCTCGTCGGCGGTCCACATGAACATCTTCGGCCTGAACCCGGTGGTGCGATTCGGCACCCCGGAGCAGAAGGCGCGCATCCTGCCGCGCATCATCTCCGGTGAGGACAAGGCCTGCTTCGCGGTGACCGAGCCGACCACGGGACTGGACACCACCAACCTGCGCACGCGCGCCGAGCGGCGCGGCGACCGCTACATCATCAGCGGCCAGAAGGTGTGGATCTCCACCGCGCAGGTGGCCAACAAGATGCTCATCATCGCACGCACCACGCCGAAGGAGGAGACGAAACGCCCGGTCGACGGTCTGACGCTCTTCTATACCGACCTGGATCGCAACCGGATCTCGGTGCACGCGATCGACAAGATGGGGCGCAAGTGCGTCGATTCGAACGAACTCTTCATCGACCAGCTCGAGGTGCCGATCGATGACCGAATCGGCGAGGAAGGACAAGGCTTCAAGTGCCTGCTGCACGGGCTGAACCCCGAGCGCATCTTCGGCGCCGCATGCGCCGTGGGCTTGGGCCACGCCGCGCTGGAGCGCGCCACCCAGTATGCACGCGAGCGCATCGTGTTCGACCGTCCGATCGGCAAGAACCAGGGGATCCAGCATCCGCTCGCGGAGCGCTGGATCGAACTGGAAGCGGCCGAGCTGCTGATGTTGAAGGCTGCGTGGCAGTACGACCAGGGGCTGGACTGCGGACCTGCAGCCAATGCCGCCAAGTACTTTGCCGCCGAAGCCGGCTACAAGGCGTGCGAGACCGCCGTGCTCACGCATGGCGGCTTCGGCTACGCGAAGGAATACCACGTCGAGCGCTACCTGCGCGAGGCCATGATGCTGCGAATCGTTCCGGTCAGCAAACAGCTGGTGCTGTGCCACATCGCCGAGCGGGTGCTGGGGCAGGAGAAGTCCTACTGATCGGCAGCAGTCGGATCGCGCCGGCTGCCGCCAGGCGCCCGATCGCCGCGCTCTCGAGCCCGAGCACCTCCTGCAGCATGGCCTGCGACAGGCCGCGCGCTCGCACCTGCCGATCGTCGAACACCTGCGCCAGGCCGCAGACCGGCCCCGCTGGCAAACCCGCGTTCTCCAGCGCCACCGGCAGGTCGACCGCCTTCCTCGCCGCGATGGCCGGCTCCAGCACCGCGCCCAACGGCTGGCGGTTGCGGCCCCGCAGGGCCAACGTCGCAAAGCGCGGGTCGCTCACCCGCTCGCCGCAACCCAGCACCTCGCACAGGCGCGCGAACTGCTCGTTGTTGCCCGCGACGATGACGATGGCCTCGTCGGCGCAGTGGAAGAGGCGCGAAGGCATGCCGCCGATGCCCTCGGCGCCACGGCGCACCGGGACGTCCAGGTGCTGGCCTTTGCGCGATACCGTGTCGCGGTGGCACAGAGCCGCCGGAATGGCCGAGACCGCATCGTGGCCGGCCAGGATGCGGCTGAGGTCGAGGACACAATCTGTTTCGAGGCTTGGCTCATGGCGGTTCAGCTCAGGTCGAAGTCCATCGATCGCACGAAGGCACCCCAGTCGGCGCGCTGCGGCTTCGCGTACTGCTCGGCACGTTCGTCCGACCAGGCACGCGGCGGCGCCGCGGTGGGTGGCAGCACGGCGGCCCGCGCCGCGACGTAGCGGCGGTCGAATTCGTCGATCGCGGCATCGTCGTCGGGCGAGCCGATGCGATCGACGTGGAACGTTGCCGCCAGCGGCAGGCGCGGGTTCACGCGCCGCACCTGTGCCGGCCAGCCCAGGCACAGACCGGCGACCGGCACCACCCGCTCGGGCAGTTCCAGGATATCGGCCAGGCGACGCGGGTGGTTGCGGATCATGCTGATCGGGCAGCCCCCCAGGCCCGCCGCACCGGCGGCGTTCAGGAAGTTCATCATCACCATCGCGGCATCGACGGTCGGGTTGAAGAACCCGTCGAGGTGGTCGTTCGTGAAGGGCTGGCCACGGCGCTCGAATAGCCGCCGGAAGCGGCGTCCGTTGGCGCAGAAGACCACCAGCGCCGGTGCGTCGGCCATCCAGGGCATGCCAGGGACCAGTGCGTGGATCGCGGCACGGCGCGCTGCGTCGCGCACGTCGACGATGTCGGTCTGCTGCAGGAAGCTCTTCGACGGCGCAGCCAGAGCGCAGGCGGCGAGCAGTCTCACCAGTTCGGGGGAAACCGGGGCTTCGGACCAGGCGCGATGCGAGGTCTGGCTCGCGATAGTGAGCAGTTCGGGCAGGCCGCTCACGCCTTCAGGCACTTCGACATCCTGGCCGAAGCGCTCCGCCAGCACGGCGCTCAGCGCGGCAGCATCTGCGCGGCGATGGCTCATGCCTTCTCTCCAGGCGAGCGGCGAGGCTGGGTGGCGCGTCCGCGCGGCAGCAGCGCGCGCATCGGCCGGGTCACCGCGGACTGTCTCAGCGACTCGGGCACGTCGAGCCCGATGAAGTGCATCACCATCTCGTTGAGCCAGAAGACCTGCTCGCGGGTGGTCAGCGGCCGCACCGGCTGGTCGATCATCAGCACCGAATAGACCAGGCTGCTGGAGACGAACCAGAAGGCCGTGCCGGCCTGCCGGATGAAGGCGCGGTCGCCGGCACGGCCGGCGGCCTCGGCGACGGCCTCGATCCAGATCTGTACCATCTTGAACGCGGCCACGCGGACGATGCTCCAGTAGCCGGGTTCGTCGCTGGCCCGCTGGTACAGCGCGCGGATCATGCTCTCGTTGCGCTGCACGAAGCCCACATAGTCCTGCACACAGCGATCGACCGTGTCGCGCAGCGACACGCCCACGTAGCGCCCCTGTGCCGCCTGCGCCTGCAGGGCCTCGACCTCCTGCGCCATCGCGACCTCGACGACGCTGGCGAACAGCGCCTCCTTGTCGTGGAAGCGGAAGTACAGCGCACCCACCGAGCAGCCGACGGCGCGCGCGATCGCGGCCATCGGCGTGCTGGCGTAGCGACCCTCGAGGACCAGGTCGCGGGCGCAGGCCAGGGCCTTGTCGCGCAGCACGCGGCTGCGCTCCTGCATGACGGGATGGGCGCCCCCCGGCTCATGGCCGGGGGCGAACTCGGGCAGCGACTTCAGGCGTGTGTTCATGACGGGATAGTGCCACCGCGGCAGGCCTCTTCGGGTTCGAATCGACGCATTTGCGGTTGACAGGGTACGCAGGCATGCCTCAGAATCTAAATCACGTTCAGATTCTACCCGAAAGAGGTCGTCCATGTCCAGATCCATACCTGCCCCCGAGGGTGTGTACCGCCACCCCAGTGCCTGGACCGGCGCCGAGATGGCCGGGCGCGACGACTGGATCGTGCGTCTGGGCGACGCCGAGAACGCCGAACTGCGTGCGGCGCTGGCGAGCGCCCGTGCGAAGGGGGCCGATGTCCCTGGCCTGACCGCCAGCGACTTCCCGCTGCCCACCGTCGGGCCGCAGCTGAACGCGCTGGCCCAGGAGGTGGTCAACGGCCGTGGCTTCGCGCTGGTCCGCGGTCTTCGCATCGCCGACCTGCCGGCCGCCGACGCAGCGCTCGTCTACTGGGGAATCGGCAGCTACATGGGTCGAGGGCGCGCGCAGAACGCGCAGGGGGACATGCTGGGTCACGTCACCGACCTCGGCCTGGACTTCCGCACGGACCCGAATGCGCGCGGCTACCAGACGCGGCTGCGCCTGCCGTTCCACAACGATGCGATGGACATCGTCGGCCTGCTGTGCCTGCAGCCGGCCCGAGCCGGCGGCCTCTCGCGCGTGGTCAGCAGCACCGCGATCCACAACGCCGTGCTGCAGCAGCGGCCCGACCTGATGGACGCAATGATGTCGCCGTTCTGCATCGACCGCCGCGGGGAGGCGCCCGACGGCAAGAAGCCGTACTACGTCGGTGCGATCTTCGAGCGCGCGGGCGAGCGACTGTTCTGCCGCTACAACCGCACCTACATCGAATCGGCCCAGCGTTTCCCGGAGGTGCCGCGCCTGACGCCTCGGCAGATCGAAGCGCTGGACCTGATCGACGCACTGTGTGACGACCCGACGCTGTACCTCGACATGGAGCTTCAGCCGGGTGACATGCAGTTCATCTGCAACCACACCGTGCTGCATTCGCGCACCGACTACGAGGACTGGCCCGAGCGCGAGCGTCGGCGCTATCTGCTGCGCCTGTGGCTGGACACGGGTCTCGTCAAGGATCTGCCGCCGTCGTTCGTCGACCGCTATGCCGACACGCTGGCTTGGCGCCAGGACCCCCGGCCGCCGGTCTTCGACCTCTCGATGCGGCGCGCCGAACTGGCGCACTGAGTGCCGCGACCTGCAGAAAGGGACGCCTCGATGACTACGACATCCGCACCCCTCACGGCGGACCCCGACGCCCTGCCGCAGTTTCACGATGCCGCGGCCTGGCATGGGCCCGAGATGGCCCGGCGCGGGGACTGGCTCGCCGAACTGACACCGGCCGAGCTGCACGAGCTCGATGCGGCAGTGGCAGCCGCGCTGGCGCGCGGTGTCGATCTCGTCACCATGACCGAGGCCGACGTGCCGCTGCCGACGCTCGGTCTGCGGCTGCGGGCGCTGCGGCACGAGATCCTGCATGGCCGAGGCTTCGTGCTGCTTCGCGGCTGGCCGAGCACCGAACGCACGATGGTGCAGAACGCGTGCGCTTTCCGCGCCGTCGGCGCCTACCTCGGCGAGGCGCTGTCTCAGAACGCCAAGGGCCACGTGCTCGGGCACGTTGCGAACCTGGGGCTCGACTACAGCGATCCCACGACACGGGGCTACCAGACCGGCGCCGAGCTGAAGTACCACACCGACGGTGGCGACATCGTGGGCCTGCTGTGCATCCGGCCGTCCAGGGCCGGTGGGCTGTCCAAGCTGTGCAGTTCGACCACGGTGTGGAACGAGGTGGCGCGTCGTCGGCCCGACCTCGCCCGCGTGCTGCTGGAGCCCTTTCACTTCTCCCGCACCGGTGAGGTCCGGCCCGGGCAGGCGCGCACCTTCCGCTCGCCGATCTTTCAGCCCTGGCAAGGCCGCATGATCGCGGTGCTGATCCAGAGCTTCATCCACAAGGCTCAGGCCTTCGAGGAAGTGCCGCGCCTGAAGCCGCAACAGACCGAGGCGCTGGCCTTCGTCAACACCCTGTGCGACGACCCGGACATCCGCCTGGACATGGACTTCCGCCCGGGCGACATGCAGTTCCTGTGCAACCACTTCATCTTCCACTCGCGCACCGCGTACCAGGACTGGCCAGAGCCGGACCGCAGGCGTCACCTGCTGCGGCTGTGGGTGTCGCATCCCGACGGCCCTGCCCTGCCGCCCAATCTCACGACCGAATTCCAGGGGTGCACCGCCAGCGGCCGACCCGACGGAATCCGCATCCCCGGCGTGGCGCTGATCTCGCCGCTCCAGCCGGCCTGAGCCGTCACGCGCCGGCCCGACCCACGTAGCTCACCTGCAGGGCGACACACGCATGAACCGATCGATCGACCGCCGCACAGCGCTCACGAGACTGGCGGGATACGCCGTCGGCGCGACCACGCTGAGCCAGCCGATTGCCGCCAAGGCCCAGGGCGCGCTTCCCGATGGCTGGCCGAACAGGCCCGTCAGGCTGGTGATCCCATCCGGCGCGGGGGCGCAGACCGACATCGTTGCGCGCTATGTCGGTGATCACCTCGGCAAGGCGTTCGGCCAACCCTTCATCGCCGAGAACAAGCCGGGGGCCAGCGGCAATATCGGCGCGATGGCAGTGGTCCAGGCGCCCGCCGACGGCTACTCGCTGCTGTTCAGCGCCGCGTCGTTCACCGTCGTGCCGGCGGCGCTCAATCCCAATCAGCCGTACGACCTCCTGCGCGATCTGACGCCGATCGTGCAGATCGGCATCGGCGGCCTGTTTCTCGCCGTCGCGCCGGAACTTCCGGTCAAGACCGTGCAGGACCTGTTCGAGTTGGCGCGCAAGGAGCCGGGCAAGTACGCCTACGGCACCACCGGCATCGGCTCGACCGGCCATCTGATCATGGCCGCGTTGCTGTCGCAGCGCGGGCTGCAGATGATCCACGTGTCCTACAAGTCGTCGGCCGACGTGCTGCGCGATCTCAGTGGAGGTGTGCTCCAGGTCGGCTGGGTCGACACCACGTCCTCGCTCGGCCCCATCCAGGCGGGCAAGGTGCGGGCTCTGGCCCACGGATCGACGGTCCGGGCGCCGAAGTCGCCCGACATTCCGCCGCTGAAGGACGTGGGCATCCCGTGGGAGCTCAATGGCTGGCTGGGCCTGTTTGCACGCACCGGCACACCGATGCCGATTGTCCGCGCGCTCAATGCCGAGGTGAACAAGCTCTTCGGCGGTGACGAGGGACGTGCCCGGCTGGCGGCGATGAACGCGGCGAGCCCACCGCCCACGTCGCCCGAGGAGTTCGCCCAGATGATCCGCCGCGACCTGCCAGCGTGGCGAAAGATCGTCGTCGACAACCAGATCACGCCGACGACCTGATCCCCGCAGCGTTGTCGCTTTCCGACTACCCGCCCGCAGCGCCCCCGCGGGCGACGGACGCGCCGCTGCGCGCACTGCAACCGCCACCGACCAAAGGCCGCCGCACGATGAACGCCGAATCCGACGAACTGCTCTGCCGCCAGGACGGCGCCGTCGCCACCCTGACGCTCAACCGGCCCGAGCGCCACAACACCTGGACGCCCACGATGGGCCCGCGCCTGGAGGCGCTGGTGCGCCAATGCGCCGACGACGAGTCGGTCCGCGTGATCGTCATCACCGGGGCCGGTCGTACCTTCTGCGGCGGAGCCGACATGTCCGTGCTGCAGTCGGCGCAGGAGTCGGGTGTGAGCCCGCTCGCGCGGCGAGCGCGCAGCGACGACGATTTTGCGCAGCGCTACAGCTTCCTGCTCGGCATCCCCAAGCCCATCATCTGCGCGCTCAACGGCCCGGCGGTTGGCATCGGCGCGGTGCTGCCGATGTTCTGCGACCTGCGCTACGCCGCCGCCCACGCGCGCATCGGCGCGCTGTTCGTGCGCCGCGGCCTGGTGGCCGAGCACGGAATGGCCTGGCTGGTGCCGCGCCTGATCGGCACGGCCCACGCGATGGATCTGCTGTTGACAGGTCGCATGGTCGGCGCCGACGACGCGCATCGCATGGGGCTCGTGAGCGCGGTCTTTCCGCAAGAGAGTTTCGCAACGGACGTGGCTGCGCGGGCGGCGGAACTTGCCACGACCGTCTCGCCGCGCGCGGCCGGCATCGTCAAGCGCCAGGTCTACCAGGCCTGGCGCCAGACGCTGGCCGAAGCCGCCCATGCCGCCGACGCCGAACTGCCCGGGTGCATCGCCAGTGAAGACTTCCGCGAAGGCGTGCGCCACTTCGTCGAGAAGCGGCCGGCCGCGTTCACGGGCCGATGATGCGCATCCCCCGCAGCGCCGTGAGCTTGCCTTGATCATTCGCCCGCCACGTTCGGCGGGCAGCAGCCCAGGAAAGCACCCAGCCAGCGCAGCCAGGTGATGACGAACCGGCTCATCGGCTCAGGGCGCGTCGGCTGCCGCAGGGCGGCGGATCGTCACCACCACCAGCGTCACCACGGTCAGCGGCACGACAAAGCCCAACATCACCCCCGAAAAGGCCCTCAGCCCATCGTGCTGCTGGGCGGCAAGGATCAGGTAGGCCACGTAGGCGACGTAGTAGCCGAGGAAGACGCCGCCTTCCCAGCGCGCGATCTCGCGGCCGGTCACGAAGACCGGCAGGCACGCCAGCGCCACCGCCAGCATGACCCAGATGTCGAAGTTCAGCACCGACGGCGCCACCACCAGGCCGAGGTCGCCCGACACCAGGCCCGACAGGCCCAGGCAGCCCAGAATGTTGAAGGTGTTGCTGCCGACCACGTTGCCCACCGCGATGTCGCGTTCGCCCTTGATCGCGGCGGCGATGCTGGTGGCCACCTCGGGCATGCTGGTGCCGGCGGCGACGA
>CAYGZN010000003.1:0-2252 GCA_964354355.1 uncultured Burkholderiaceae bacterium
ATCCCCGACCCCGAGATCCCGGTGGTGACGCTGCTGGACCTGGGGATCCTGCGCGACGTGCGCATGGAGGGCGAGCGGCTGGTCGTGACGCTGACGCCGACCTACACCGGCTGCCCCGCCACGCAGGTCATCGCGCAGGAAGTGCGCGACACGCTCGCGGCCGACGGCCTGCACGACGCCGAGGTGCGCCTGACGCTGTCGCCACCGTGGACCACCGACTGGATCACCGACGAGGGCCGCCGAAAATTGCTCGCCTACGGGATTGCGCCGCCGGCGCGGGTCGAGCCGGGCGCCTGCCCGATCGGCGGGCCTGGCGGGGGCCCTGCGGCAGACGCCAGCGGCACGCCACAGCCCCCCGTCGAGGCGGTGCTGCGTTTCGTGCCGCACGCGATCGCGTGCCCGCAGTGCGGCTCGACCTCGGTCGAGCGTCTCTCCGAATACGGCTCGACGCCCTGCAAGGCGCTGTACCGCTGCCGGGGCTGCCGCGAGCCGTTCGACTACTTCAAGCCCTACTGAGCCCCGGCGCCACCGCCTCCGAGCCCCTCCGAAACCCGCCCACGAGTGCCATGGCCGTTCCCCAGTTCCATTCGCTGAAGATCCGCGACGTGCGGCCCGAGACACCCGACTCGATCTCGGTGTCGTTCGACGTGCCGCCCGAATTGCGCGACGCGTACCGCTTCCGCCAGGGCCAGTTCCTGACGCTGCGCGAGATGCTCGACGGCGAGGACGTGCGCCGCTCGTACTCCGTGTGCGTCGGGGTGCCCGAGTACGAGCGCGACGGCGAGCTTCGTGTGGCCATCAAGCGCGTGGCCGACGGCCGCTTCTCCAACTGGGCCAACGAGCGGCTGGCCCCGGGGCGGCCGATCGACGTGATGACGCCCGACGGCCGGTTCTTCACCGAACTGGACGCGTCACGGGCCCGACATTACGTGGGTTTCGCCGGCGGCTCGGGCATCACGCCGATGCTGTCGCTGATCAAGACCACACTGGCGGTCGAGCCGCGCAGCACGTTCACGCTGATCTACGGCAACCGGACGCTGGGATCGATCATGTTCCTGGAGACGCTCGAGGAGCTGAAGAACCGCCACATGCAGCGGTTGCGGCTGTACCACGTGCTGTCCGACGAGCCGCAGGAGGTCGACCTGCTGTCGGGCCTGCTCGACGACGCGAAGTGCCGCGAGATGCTGGCCACGGTCGTGCCCCCCGGCACGATCGACGAGGCCTTCATCTGCGGCCCGGCGCCGATGATGGATGCCGCCGAGAAGTCGCTGCTCGAGGCCGGCCTGGCGCGCGAGCGGATCCACATCGAGCGCTTCGGCACGCCCGCTGCACCCGCGCCGGCCAGGGTCGCCGCGCCCGGCGCGCCCAGCGCGCAGGTGGTGCTGGTCATCGACGGCAAGGAGCGGCACCTGCGCGTGCCCTTCGACGGCCCGGCGATCCTGGACGCCGGCCTGGGCGCCGGTGCGCACCTGCCCTACGCGTGCAAGGGAGGCGTGTGCTGCACCTGCCGCGCCAAGGTCCTCGAGGGCGAGGTGCGGATGGACAAGAACTACACGCTCGAGCCGCACGAACTGGCGCAGGGCTTCGTGCTGACCTGCCAGTCGCACCCGGTCAGCGAGCGGGTCGTGGTCAGCTACGACGAGCGCTGAGAGCGGGGCCGCCCATGCCACGGCCCAAGGCACCCGACTACGACGCGCAGCGCGACGCGATCCTCGAGCGGGCCACGGGTGCGTTCGCCGAGCTGGGCTACGCGAGCGCATCGATGGCCCAGGTCGCCCGGGCCTGCGGCACGTCCAAGGCTCGGCTCTACCACTACTTCCCGAGCAAGGACGCGATCCTGTTCGAGTCGCTCGACCGGTACACGCGGCGCCTCGGCCGGTGTGTCGAGGCGGTCCGCTCGCGCGGGCTCGCACCGCACGTCGAGCTGGCCGAACTCGTGCGCGTGCTGGTGACCGAGTACCGCGACTCGCGTGCCTGGCACATCGCGCTGCTCAACGACGTCAAGTTCCTGCCCGCCGCGCATCGCGAGCAGATCAAGGCGCAGCAGCGCGGGGTCGTCGACGCGATCGCCGACACCGTCGAGCGCGTCGCACCGGGCCGCTTTCCCGCCGCGCAGCGCAAGCCCGCGACGATGGCGCTGCTGGGCATGATCAACTTCACGTTCGCGTGGCTGCGGCCGGACGGGCCGATGTCGCACGAGCGTTACGCCGATCTGGTGACCGGGCTCTGGCTGCAGGCGCTCGACGCACCGG
>CAYGZN010000003.1:2352-13334 GCA_964354355.1 uncultured Burkholderiaceae bacterium
CGCCAGTCGCCACGATCTCGCCAGTCGCCACGATCTCGCCGGACGCCGGCGCTGCGCCGGTCCGCACACGCCTGCGCTCCGTATAATCGGGCGATCCGCCGGCTGCGCAGCGCCGGCCTGCACCTCGAAGCCGCACGACAGGACCGACATGAGCAAGCAATTCGCCTCCAAGGCCGACCTCACTGCCAAGCAGATCAGCTTCACGCAGATGTCGGCCAACTGCTGGGCCTACACCGCCGAGGGCGACCCGAATTCGGGCGTCATCGTCGGCGACGACGCGTGCATGGTGATCGACACCACCGCAACGCCGGCGATGGCGCAGGACCTGATCGCGCGGATCCGCGGCGTCACCGACAAGCCGATCAAGTACGTCGTGCTGTCGCACTACCACGCAGTCCGGGTGCTGGGCGCGTCGGCCTACTTCAAGGAAGGCGCCACCGAGGTCATCGCCTCGCGCGGCACGTACGAGCTGATCGTCGAGCGCGGCGCGCAGGACATGAAGAGCGAGATCGAGCGCTTCCCGCGGCTGTTCGCCGGTGTCGAGACCGTGCCGGGGCTGACCTGGCCGACGATGGTCTTCGAGCGCGAACTCACGCTGTTCCTGGGCAAGCTGGAGGTCCGCCTGAAGCACATCGGGCCCGGGCACACCCGTGGCGACACCATTGCCTGGGTGCCGTCCCAGGACGTGATCTTCTCCGGCGACCTGGTCGAGTTCAACGCCGGCGTGTACACCGGCGACGCGCAGCTCGAGGAGTGGCCGCAGACGCTCGAAGCGCTGCGCGCGCTCAAGCCCCACAAGCTGGTGCCCGGCCGCGGCCCCGCGATGACGACCCCGGCCGACTGCGACAAGGCGATCGACTACACGAAGAAGTGGGTGACCGACCTGTACGCAACCGCGCGTGCCGGCGTGGCCGCGGGCAAGGACCTGAAGCAGGTCTTCGCCGACACGCGCAAGGTGATGGATCCGGTGTTCGGCAGCGTCTTCATCTACGAGCACTGCCTGCCGTTCGACGTCTCGCGCGCCTACGACGAGGCCAAGGGCATCAAGAACCCGCGGATCTGGACGGCCGAGCGGGACGTGGAGATGTGGCGGTCGCTGCAGGACTGAGGAGCACAACGCCCGGGGTCAGACGGGCGCGATCAGGAAACGCTGCCGATCGGCAGCGCCGTGGTGTCCTTGATCACGTCCAGTGCGAAGCTCGAGCGCACGTCCACGACGCCCGCGTGCTTGAGCAGCTTGTCCATCACGAATCGCGAGAAGCCGTCCAGGTCGGCGACGTGCACCCGCATCAGGTAGTCGATGTCGCCGGTCATCGCGTAGCAGGCCATCACCTCGGGCCAGCCCTGCACGGCATCGCGAAAGTCCTCGAAGGCGAACCGGCCGGCGCGGCCCGACGGGCGCTTCTCCAGCTTGACGTTGACGTAGGCCACCAGCCCCAGCCCGACCGCGCGCGGCTCGAGCAGCGCGACGTACTGGCGGATCACGCCGGCCTCCTCGAGCCGGCGCACGCGCCGCAGGCAGGGTGAGGGCGACAGCGCGACGCGCTCGGCGAGTTCCTGGTTGGTCAGGCGGCCATCGGCCTGCAGCGCGTCCAGGATGCGCAGATCGGTTCGGTCGAGAGGTATTGTCGGCATTTCCTGCCCTAATTACTGGTTACACAGGCAGATTATTGCGCATGCCCGCGCCGGCATGATCGATTTCGCAACAATCTGGCGGCACGGATTCCTACAATCTCTGGTTTCGACCACCGGCCGCCAGGGCCGACCCCGAGGAGATGGTATGGGCGCATGGGACAACCCGATGGGAACCGACGGCTTCGAGTTCATCGAGTACGCCGCGCCCGACCCGGTCGCGATGGGCCGCCTGTTCGAGCAGATGGGCTTTCGCGCAATCGCGCGCCACCGTCACAAGAACGTGATCCTGTACCGCCAGGGCGGCGTGAACTTCATCGTCAATGCGGAGCCCGACTCGTTCGCACAGCGCTTCGCGCGGCTGCACGGCCCGTCGATCTGCGCGATCGCGTTCCGCGTGCACGACGCGGGGGCCGCCTACCGCCGCGCGCTGGAGCTCGGCGCCTGGGGCTTCGACTCGAAGTCCGGGCCGATGGAGCTGAACATCCCGGCGATCAAGGGGATCGGCGACTCGCTGGTGTACTTCGTGGACCGCTGGCGCGGCAAGGGCGGGCGCAGCGGCGGCATCGGCGACATCTCCATCTACGACGTCGACTTCGAGCCGCTGGCCGACGCCTCGGAGACTCACGCGGGCGCCGGCCTGACCTACGTCGATCACCTGACGCACAACGTGCACCGCGGCCGCATGGGCGAGTGGGCCGAGTTCTACGAGCGCCTGTTCAACTTCCGCGAGGTCCGCTACTTCGACATCGAGGGCCAGGTCACCGGCGTCAAGTCCAAGGCGATGACCAGCCCCTGCGGCAAGATCCGCATCCCGATCAACGAGGAAGGCACCGACCGCGGCGGCGGCCAGATCCAGGAGTACCTGGACCAGTACCACGGCGAGGGCATCCAGCACATCGCGCTGGGCACCCAGGACATCCACGCGACCGTCGAGGGTCTCGCGCGGGCCGGGGTCGTGTTCCTGGACACGCCCGACACCTACTACGAGCTGATCGACAAGCGCCTGCCCGACCACGGCGAGGACGTCGCGCACCTGCGCCGCAACCGGGTGCTGGTCGACGGCGGCCCGCAGGGCGGCCTGCTGCTGCAGATCTTCACCAAGACCCTGATCGGACCGATCTTCTTCGAGATCATCCAGCGCAAGGGCGACGAGGGGTTCGGCGAAGGAAACTTCAAGGCGCTGTTCGAGTCGATCGAGCTCGACCAGATCCGGCGCGGGGTGGTCAAGGCGTAGGGGTCGGCGAGCGATCGCCGGACTCTGCGCTTGCCTGTCGGCCCTTGCACCGGGCCGCGGGCAAGGTCACGCCAGCTCAGAACCCGCACATCCGCGTGCGCAAAGGTGTCCTGGCCGCCTTAGACGATGATCGGTTGCGGCGCGGCTTCGGACCCCAGGTAGCCCGCCACCCGGCGCACGGGCCGCGGCCGCTCCGGCCGTCGCACCCGGCTCAGCCCGGCCCGATTCCCAGCTTTCCGGCAAAGCGCCGCATGCCCTGCAGCCAGCGGTCGTAGTCCTGCGCCTTGCGCTGGAAGTACGTCAGCACCTGCGGGTGCGGCAGGATCAGGAACGACTCGGCGTCCAACCCGGCCACCACGCTGTCGGCCAGCTCGCTCGCGGCCATCACGCCGTCGTTGGCCGCCGCCGCGGCGCCGGCGCGGCCCTGGATCATCGGCGTGTCCACGGCCTGCGGGCACAGCACCGACACGCGCACGCCTGCCGCCCCGTGCTGGATCGACAGCCATTCGGCCAGTGCGATCGTCGCGTGCTTGGTGACCGCGTAGGTGGCCGACGGCAGCGACGTGATCAGGCCCGCCGCCGACGCGGTGTTCAGCAGGTAGCCCTCGCCGCGCGCACGCATGGCGGGCACGACCGCGCGGGCCGCGTACACGTGCGCCATCACGTGCACCTGCCAGCTCAGGTTCCAGTCGGCATCGGGCGTCGCCTCGGTGCCGTCGCGGATGATCCCCGCGTTCGAGCAGAACACGTCGACGCGGCCGAAGCGCGCGTCGGCCGCCGCGACCAGCGCCCGCACATCGGCCTCGACGCCGACGTCGCCGGGCACCGCGATCGCCGGCACGGCGGGCCGCGCCGCGCCGTCGCCCGCAGCCAGCGTGGCAGCGAGTGCCTCGAGTGCGCCGGCCTGGCGCGGCAGGTCGGCCAGCACCAGCCCGCGCGGCCGCTCGGCGGCGAAACGAAGCGCCAGCGCCCGGCCGATCCCGCTGGCCGCGCCGGTGATCACGACGACCCGATCGTTCAGCTTCATGGCGCATCTCCCTGGTTGCAGGCCATGCTAGCGCATCTGCCGCGCCGCTCGGCGTTCGCCGGGCGCATCGACCCGATGCCTGCTCTGCATTGGACAGGACCGTGCCGCTTCTCGGAAAATATCCGTCTTGCCTGGCGACGAATTCGGTCATGCTGCGCGACGAGCCTGACACACGCGTGCGGCGGCAGAGGGCGCCCTGGCACACCCCCGTCATCGAACCCCAGAAAATGGCGAACCCCGTGAAAATCAAGACGCCCTTGGGACTGGCTTGCGCGATCGTGGCCTTGCTGCCCACGCTGGCCGTGGCCCAGTCGACCTACGAACCCGGCAACTGGTGGGACGACCGCTGGTACGGCACGGTCTTCGGAAGCTACGTGATCTCCGACACCGACAACCGCAAGGCCGACGACGGCGGGGGCGGAGGGCTGGCAATCGGCAAGCCGATCAACCCGTGGTTCAACGTCGAGTTGCGTGGCCAGTACGAGACTCTCGACGCGATCACCGGCGGCCCAGGCAAGTACGAGAACTGGTCGCTGGTTCTCGACGGGCAGTGGTTCTTCATGGGCCGTACCGGCTACGGCCGGCGCTACGGCCTGCAGCCCTACGGGATACTGGGCCTCGGCGCCATCAACGACAAGGTCGGCGGCACCGACGACACCAGCTTCATGGCCAACGCCGGCTTGGGCGTCGTGTGGCCGTTCGCCGACTGGGGCCGGCTGGTCGCAGACGGGCGCTACCGCTGGGACGACAACCGTGGCAGGCTCGGGTCCGGCAAGAACTTCAACGACTGGGTCTTCAGCATCGGCCTGCAGATTCCGTTCGGAGCCGCGCCCAGGGTCGCCGAGGCGCCGCGGGCCGCTCCGCCGCCGCCGCCTCCCCCGCCTCCCCCGCCGCCGCCCGTGGTGACGCCGGCTCCCCCGCCGCCATCGCCCCCGCCGCCGCCTCCCAAGCCGGTCACGCGGACCATCGACATCTCGGCCGACGGCATGTTCGCGTTCGACAAGGCCGAACTGTCGCCGGTCGGCAAGAGCCGCATCGACCAGCTGCTCGACGGCCTGCGCCAGGGCGGCATCACGTCGATCGACTCGGTGAAGATCCTCGGTCACACCGATCCGCTGGGTTCGGACGCCTACAACCAGAAGCTCTCCGAGCAGCGTGCGAACGCGGTGCGCGATTACCTGGTGAGCAAGGGCGTCCCCGCCGAGCGGATCACCGCCGAAGGGCGCGGCGAGACGCAGCTCAAGGTCACCGAGGCCGACTGCAAGGCCAAGGGCGAAGCGAAGTCGCGCAACGCGCTGATCGCGTGCCTCGCGCCGGACCGGCGCGTGAGCCTCGAGGTCACCGGCACCCAGCCGGTCCGCTGAACAGACAATCTCCTCGAAGTGTATTCAGCCCCGCCTTGGCGGGGTTTTTTTTGCCGTCCACTCAGGTCGGCACCGCAGCGTGGTCGGCGCCTCAGCGCGCCGACTCGCGCCGGGCGATCCAGATCGTCGAGGCGACGATCACCGCGCCGCCCAGCAGTGCCGTCGCCGACGGCCAGTCGCCGAAGATCGCCAGCCCCAGCAGCGACGCCCAGATCAGGTCCAGGAAGCGCATCGGCTGCATCGCCGAGATGTCGCCGAGCGTGAAGGCCCGCGTCATGCAGTAGTGCGCGACGCTGCCCAGCAGCCCGCAGAGCACGAAGGTGGCCCATTGGCCGGGCGTGGGCGGCTGCCAGCCGGGGATCGCCAGCGGGAGCGCAAAGACCGTCACGGTGATGTTCTGCCACATCACGATGACTCCCGCCGAGTCGTGCCGCGTCAGCGCCTTGTTGATCAGGAACGACGCGGCGAACAGCGGCGACGCGGCGAGCATCACCAGGCTCCACAGCCCCGCGCCGCGGCCCGAGAGGTGCGGCCACACGACGATGATCGCACCGGCGAAGCCGACCAGCGCCGCCAGCCACCGCGCCGGTGTCACGCGTTCGCGCAGGACCAATGCCGCACCGAACAGCACGAAGATCGGCGTGGTGAACATCAGCGCGGTCACGTCGGCCAGCGGGATGTGGGGCAGGGCCAGGAAGAAGAGCGTCAGCGCCCCGGCGTGGACCACGCCCCGCCACAGCTGACCCGGCAGTCGATTGGGGCGGTACGCCGCAAGGCCGTGGCGAAGCAGCATTGGCAGCATCACCAGCAGGCCGAACAGGTAACGCAGGAACTGCGCCTGCAGCGGATCGAGCGCCTGCGTCATGACCCGCATGATGGCGTTCATCGTGCTCAGGGCCAGCCCGCCGGCGGCCATCCAGACCATCCCGCGCGCGGTCGCGCTGGCTGCCGCGGAGGTTCGGCTGGCGCTGGAAGACCCGGGCTCGGAACTCACCGACCCGAGTATAGGGGCTCAGCGTCGAGCGGGGGAATCGATGGAATCGAAGGGAACGCAGCGAGCGAAGGGATCGGGGTGTTCGAGGCGCGCACCGCGCGCCTCGAACACGACCCGTTGGACGGGCTCAGGCGCCGACGGCCGGTTCGGACTGTGTGCCGGGGGCCGGCGTGCGCGGCGCACCGGGGTTGCCGGGGGCACCGGGACCACGCCCGCCGCGCCAGCCCGTTCCGGGCTGGCCGCGCTCGACATTCTGGGCCCGCATCGACTCGCGCCAGACACGCATCTCGTCCTGCGAGAGCTTGCCGTCCTTGTTGCTGTCCGCCTGCTCGAACATCTGCAGGCGTCGCTGATAGGACGCCTCGATCTCGGCGCGGCTGATCTGCCCGTCGCGGTCCGTGTCCATGCGCTGCATGAAGGACGCACCGTGCATGTGGCCGGCCCCGCCGGCGTGCATGCCATGCCTCATACCGCCCTGCATACCGCCGTGCATGCCACCCTGCATGCCGCGGCCCATTGCGCCGGGGCCGCCGGGGCCACCCGGGCCGCCCACCATTGGGCAGTCGGCTGCCGCGGGGGCAGCGGGAACGGGGGCCTTCGGGGTCGAATCGGACTGCGCCAACGCGCTGCCGGCGGCAATCACGCCTGCGGTGGTGGCTGCGAGCAACCAGAGGTGTTTGGGTTGGGGTTTCATGGAGGGGACTCCTTGGTTGACTGGAGCCTTGATCATCGGCCTGGCGCGGGCCCGTTTCCAGCAGGTTTACCTGCGGTTTCGGCTGTTACAGATGTTGCATCGCGCGACGGGTTTCTTCATCCGGCAGCTCGATCACCAGGTTCATCGACGCGTCGCAGTGCAGCGTGGCCCCGGGCGGCACGACGACCGTCGACTCGCGTTCCTCGACGAGCGCCGGCCCGTCGATGCGCGCACCCGGCGCGAAGGCCGTGCGGTCGAAGACCGGGGCGTCCACGAATCCGCGCGTATCCCGGAACCAGGCGGGCCGGCTGCCGCGGCACGCGACGAGTGTCGCGGCGTCGTGCGAGGCGCGGTCGGCCGTCGCTGCGTGGTCGGCCGTCGCTGCGCGAGCGGGCTTCGTGGCCGTCGCGCGGGCGGACTGCGCCGACGCGCCGGCGGCGGGCAGCAACGACAGCGCGGGCCGAGGCCCGCGCACCGACAGGCGCCACGAGACGGCCTCGATCGCGACGCCGCGCTCGATCCGCGCGAACAGGCCCGCGTACGTGCGCTCGAACGCGGCCGTCACCGCTGTCACGTCGCCGCGGCCGATCGCCTCGCGATCGAGCGGCACGTCGATCTCGTAGCCCTGCCCGACGTAGCGCATCGCGGCCTCGACGACGACCTCGACGTCAGGCGCGTCGACACCCGCGGTCGCGAGCAGCTCGCGCCCCTGCGCCTCGAGCCCGGACAGCAGCGCGTGCACGCCGGCCCAGTCGAGTTGCGCGAGCGGCTCGATGCGACCGCGCACGAACGAGAAGGAGGTGCGCGCCGCCAGAAAGCCGAGCGCCGATGCGACGCCCGCGCCGGGCGGGCACACGACCCGCGCGACGCCCAGCTTCGTGGCGATGTGTGCGGCGTGCACCGGCCCGGCACCACCGATCGGCACCATCGCGTAGTCCCCGATGCGCCGGGCCTTCTCGAGCGCGTGGATCGAGGCGGCCCGCGCCATGTTCTCGTTGACCAGTTCGTGGATGCCCCAGGCGGCGTCCTCGACGCTCATGCCCAGCGGCTGCGCAACGTGGCGATCGATTGCTGCGCGCGCCGCCGACACGTCGAGCGCCATGTCGCCGCCCAGGAAACTGCCCGCCCCCAGGTAGCCCAGCACGAGGTCGGCGTCGGTGACGGTCGGCTCGGTCCCACCGCGGCCGTAGCACGCCGGTCCGGGATCGGCGCTGGCGCTGTCGGGCCCGACCTGCAGCAGGCCCAGCCGGTCGACCCGGGCGATCGATCCGCCGCCCGCGCCGATTTCGATCATGTCGATCACGGGTATCCGCAGCGGCAGCCCGCTGCCCTTGCGGAATCGCCAGACACGCGCGACCTCGAACTCGGTGCTGCGCAGCGGCTCGCCGTCGTCGATCAGGCACGCCTTGGCCGTGGTGCCGCCCATGTCGAAGCACAGCACGCGCGGCGCGCCGGCGCCCGCACCGATGCGCAGCGCCGCCTCGACCCCGCCGGCCGGGCCCGACTGGACCAGGCGGATCGGGTGACGGATGGCGGTGCTCTCGTGGACGGTGCCCCCGTCGGACAGCATCAGGTACAGGTCGCGGTCGATGCCCAGCGCACGCAGGCCGCGGCTGACCGCCGCGAGATAATGGTCGAAGATTGGCAGCACGTAGGCGTTGGCCAGCACCGTGGACATGCGCTCGTATTCGCCGATCTCGGGCACGACGTCGCTGGACGTGCAGATCACGCTGTCGGGCAGCTCGCGCACGAGCAGCTCGCGAACCCGCTCCTCGTGCACGGGATTGCGGTACGCGTGCAGCAGGCACACGGCGACCGCCCGGACGCCCTGCTCGCGGATGCGCCGCGCGGCCTCGAGCACCGACGCATCGTCCAGCGCGGCCAGCACGGTGCCGTCGGCGCCGACGCGCTCGGCGACTTCGAAGCGCCGCTCGCGCGGGGCCAGCGGCACCGGCATCTCGAGCTTCAGGTCGTAGGTGTCGTAGCGCCACTCCAGGCCGATCTCGGGCACGTCGGCGAAGCCGCGGGTGGTCACCAGCGCGACCGGCACGCCCTTGCGCTCGATCAGCGCATTGGCCACCAGCGTGGTGCCGTGGATCACGTGCTGCACCTCGCGCGGATCGACCCGGTGACGGACCAGCAGTCGGCGCAGGCCCTCGAGCACCGCCTGCGACGGGTCCTCGGGCGTGGTCAGCACCTTCTCGTTGTGCAGCTGCCCGCTGCGCAGGTCGAGCAGCACGAAATCGGTGAACGTGCCGCCGATGTCGACACCGATGCGCCAGCGGGCGCTCATTGCGACGCTCGGGATTCGGCCTCGCCCATCCCGCCGCCGCCAGGGGTGTCGAAGACGGCGACGTCGCCGGGCTGCAGCGTGTAGCGGCCCTTGGGGGCGACGGCCACACCATTGATGCGATCGAGCCCCGGCGCGCCCGGCCCGCCGCCCAGCAGGCCGCGCGGCGGAAACCGCACGCGCTCGTGGCGGATCGTCATCGTCACGGGGTGATCGCCCGCGACCTCGAACGCGATGCGCTGCCCCGGGCCGCCGCGCCAGCGCCCCGCGCCGCCCGAATCGCGCAGGATCGACTTCTCGATGACGCGCAGCGGCACGCTCGACTCGAAGCGCTCGATCGACACGGTCGCCACGTTCGACGGAAACGACAGGCACGCCGGACCGTCGCGGCCCAGCCGCGCACCGTGCCCACCGTTCATGAAGAACATCTTGAAGTAGCGGCTGCCGTCGGCGCGCCGGCCCTGGAAGTAGACGTTCCACAGCGGCGAGCCGCAGTCGGCGATGACCCGCTCGGGCAGCGCGCGCGCCAGCGCGCCGAAGATCGCCGGCGGCACGTAGTGACCCGACAGGTGCCGCGCCCAGACCGGCGCGGGACGCCGCGGGTTGAGCAGGCAGCCCTCGGGGGCGGTCACGGTGATCGGCCGGAACGTGCCGTCGTTGTTCGGCGTGCCGGGGTCGAGCAGGCACTTCAGCGCGTAGTGCGAGTAGGCGGTCGTGTAGGCCAGCACCGAGTTGATCGGGCGATCGACCTGCGCCGACGTGCCGCCGAAGTCGACCCCGATCCGCCCGCCCGCGACGGTGACCGTGCAGCGCACCTTCAGCGGCGTGTCGAACCCGTCGAGCATCAGCTCGTCGCTGTAGCGGCCTTCGGGAACCGCCTCGATCGCGCGCCGCATGCTGGCCTCGGAGCGCTCGAGGATGTCGTCGACCAGCGCGTCGAGCCCGTCGAGCCCTTCGGCCTCGAGCAGGTGCAGCAGGCGCGCCTCGGCCTGCGCATAGGCCGCGAACTGCGCACGGATGTCGCCGAGCGTCTCCTGCGGCGCGCGCAGGTTCGCCTCGAGGAATGCCAGCACGACCGGGTTCTCGACGCCGCGCTCGACGATGCGGCAGACCGGGATCGTCAGGCCCTCCTCCCAAGCGTCGCGGGCGTCCAGCGACGGCGCGCCGCCGATGTCGACGCTGTGGAACGTGCTGCCGACGAAGGCGATCAGGCGCTGCCCGCGAAACACCGGCTTGACCAGCGTGACGTCGTTCAGGTGCCCGGTGCCCTGCCACGCGTCGTTGCCGATCAGCACGTCGCCCGGGGCGAGCTGGTCGGGCGGGATGCGCTCGAGCATCGCAGCCAGCGTGCGCGGCATCGTGCCGATGAACGACGGCACCGACTTGCTCGACTGCACGATCTGCCGGCCGCGGCTGTCGAGCAGCCCGACGGCCATGTCCCAGTTGTCGCGCACCACCGACGAGAACGACGTGCGCACGAACACCTCGGCCGCCTCGTCGATGAACCCGGCGAGTCTGCGCCAGATCAGGCCGAGCTGAAGCGAATCGAGTCGAGCCATGGTTCCCGCCGGGTTCCGAATCCCGATGGTGGACCGGTCCCGACCGTCCGCGCACCGGAGAATCTGGCCATAATACCGATGGGTGCTCCAGCCGGGGCCCCGGCCCCTCCAAAAGCGGAAACGCAGCCAGCCCGCACCGCCATGCTCGACGAACCCAGCCCGCCGACAGCGGCCGTGACAGCGGC
>CAYGZN010000003.1:13434-28932 GCA_964354355.1 uncultured Burkholderiaceae bacterium
GCGACATGCACGGCGTTCTCCGGTGCCCATGCAAACGTGGCGGGCGCACTGCTGCAGGCGTTCGTCGCGACCGGCACGTCGCGCCTGTTCGGGCTGCCCGGCGGCGGCAGCAGCCTGGACCTGATCGAGGCGGCGCGCGTGGCCGGCATCCCGTTCGTGCTGACGCGCCACGAGTGCTCGGCGGCATTCATGGCGGCCGCGACCGCGGAGCTCGACGGATCGATCGGTGTGGCCATCACCACCAAGGGCCCGGGCACCGCCAATGCCGTCAACGGGGCGGCCCACGCATCGCTCGACCGGTGCCCGGTGGCGATCGTCACCGACGGCTTCACGCCCGCGGCACAGGCGTTCGTCACCCACCAGTGGTTCGACCAGCGCGCGCTGCTGGCGCCGGTGGTCAAGGACCACGCGCTGCTCGACGGCCCCGACGCTGGCGACGAGATCGTGCGGCTGACGACCCGCGCCTTCGATCCGCCGCGCGGTCCGGTCCACGTGGAACTGACCGGCGCCGCGGCGCGCGCGCCCCTCGAGGGGCGGCAGTTCGACGCGCCGCCGGCGCAGGCCGCCGCGCCGGCACCGGTGCTGGCCGAGGCGCGCGCGCTGCTCGCACGCGCGCGGCGCCCCGTCGTCGTGGCCGGACTCGAAGCCTGCGGACCCGACGCGGCGCGGGCGCTTCGCGCGCTGGTCGACGCGCTGGGCTGCCCTGCGCTGGTCACCTACAAGGCCAAGGGCGTGGTGCCGGACGCGTCGCCGCACTACGCGGGCCTCTTCACCGGTGGGGCGGCCGAGCAGCCGACGGTGGGCAGCGCCGACCTGATCGTGCTGGCCGGGCTCGACCCGGTCGAGCTCATCGCACAGCGCTGGGCCTACGACGTTCCGGTGCTCGACATCGCCGCCGTGCGGCACCGCGTGCACTACGTCGAGCCGGCGCTCGGCGTATACGGCCGGCTCGAGGACAGTCTCGAGGCGCTGGCCGCCACGGCCCGACCCGCCGGCTGGCCCCGGCGCGAGACCCGGCGCCTGCGCACCGCGATGCGCGATGCGCTCGCCTATGCCGGCGACGGCAGCGGCCTGACGCCGCAGCAGGTGGTCGAGGCCGCAGCGCGCGCCGCGGCGAAGCGGCCGCGCTGGCCGCGCGTGACGGTCGACGCGGGCGCCCACATGTTTTCGGCCACCGCGTTCTGGCCGTGCCGCGAGCCGCGGGACCTGCTGATCTCCAACGGGCTGGCGACGATGGGCTTCGCGCTGCCCGCGGCGATCGCGTCGGTGCTGCACGAGCCGGACCGGCCGGCGATCGCGTTCACCGGCGATGGCGGCCTGCTGATGTGCCTGGGCGAGCTGGCGACCGCGGTCGAGACCGGCGGCGCGCTGGTGATCGTCGTGTTCAACGACGGTGCGCTGTCGCTGATCGACATCAAGCAGCAGCAGCGACGGCTCCCGGCCGAAGGCGTCCGCTGGGACCGACCCGACTTCGCCGCGATCATGCGCGCGCTGGGCGGCGACGGCTGGCGGGTGGCATCGCTGCCGGCGTATCGCCGCGCGTTGTCCAGGGCGCTGGCCCGCGGCCGGCCGGCGCTGATCGACGTCCAGGTCGACGCCAGCGGATACCCGCGCCAGCTCGCTGCCCTGCGAGGCTGACCTCGCGCAAGCGTTTCGAAGACCCCGACGGAGTACCGCCATGCCAGACATCCGCCCCGCCTCCTTTGCGCTGCGCGCCGCACAGGCCGTGCCGCAGTCCGTCGCCGGATCGCGCCGGCGCACCGTGCGCGGGATCGCCGCCAGGCTGCTGGCAGCGCCGGTCGCTGCGGCTTCGCTGCGGGCCACTTCGCTGCGGGCCACTTCGCTGCTCGTCGCTTCGCTGCGGGCCACTTCACTGCGGGCCACGTCATTGCTCGTCGCTTCGCTGCTGGCCGTCGCGCCCGCGGCCCACGGCCAGGAAGCCTTCCCGTCGCGGCAGGTCACAATCATCGTCGGCTTCGCGCCCGGCGGCGGCGGCGATATTTCCGCGCGCTGGATGGCCGACTACCTGCGCGAGCGCTGGAAGGTGCCGGTGATCGTCGAGAACAAACCCGGCGCGGGCGCAACGATCGCCGCGGCGCAGCTGGCGCGCTCCAAACCCGACGGCTACACCGTCGCACTGGCCACCACCAGCCCGTTCACGGTTGCGCCCTACTTCCAGGCCGTGCAGTACGACGCGGCCAAGGACTTCACCTACCTGTTCCAGTTCCTGGTCAGCGCCCAGCCGCTGTTCGTGCGCAGCGACAACCCGAACAAGTCGATGCAGGACTTCGTCGCGTGGGCGCGGGCGAACCCCGGCAAGCTGAACTGGTCGACCGCGGCCACGAACGGCGGCTCGCACGTCGCCACCGAAGCGGCCTTCAAGCACCTGGGCATCACGGCGACCTACGTGCCGTTCAAGGGCGGTGCCGAGGCGATCACCGCGCTGCTGGGCGGGCACATCGACGCGCTGGTGGCCGCGGAGTTCCCGCCGTACGCGGCCGCGGGCCAGGTACGGCTGCTGGCCGAGAGCGGGCCCGACCGGATTCCGGAGTACCCGAACGTGCCGACCTTCAAGGAGCTGGGCTATCCGCTGTCGGTGCCGATCTTCTACGGCATCGCCGGGCCCGCGGGCATTCCGGCCGACGTGGTCGCGAAGTGGGAGGAAGCCGCGCGCGACATGGTCGCCTCGCCGGGATTCAAGGACCTGATGGGCAAGCTCAAGTCCACCGGCTCGTACCAGGACAGCAAGACCTTCACCGCGACGCTGTTCTCCGTGCAGCGCGACATGTGGCGGCTGATGCCCGAGCTGGGGTTCAAGCGGGCGCAGTGACGCGCGACGCGCGCGACTCGAACCGCATCGCAACGCACCGACGAGCCGAACCATGTGGCAGCCCCGACTGATCATGATGGACGGCGAATTGATGCCGTTCGCCGACGCCCGCCTGCACCCGCTGTCGCTAGCGGTCGCCTATGCGACGACCGTGTTCGAAGGCCTGCGCGCCTACCGCCACCCGGACACCGGCGCTTTCGCGATCTTCCGGCTGGCCGAGCACGTGCGTCGCCTGCAGGTCGGCATGAAGGTGATGCGCTTCGAGCGCAGCTACGACACCGAGTACCTGCGCGAGTGCCTGTCGCGGCTGATCCGCGCCAACGAGCCCGACGACGACGTGTACGTGCGGCTGCTGGTCTACATCGCCGGCCAGGGACTGATGGCCACGACCGGTCCGGTGGGTTTCACCGCGGCGGCGATGCCGCGCGAGCGCTCGAAGCACGCCGACACCGGCCTGAGCGTCGGGGTCAGCTCGTGGAGCCGCCTGTCCGACAACGCCAGCCCGCCGCGGATCAAGGCCACGGCCAACTACCACAACGCGCGGCTCACGCAGCTGCAGGCCCGCGCCGACGGCTACGACGGCGCGCTGATGCTGACCCCCGGCGGCAAGGTGTCCGAGGCCCCGATCGCCTGCTTCTTCATGGTCCGCGACGGCCGGCTGATCACGCCGTCGCTGACCAGCAACGTGCTCGAGAGCATCACCCGCGACACGGTGCTGACGCTGCACCGCGAGCTCACCGGTGAGGCCGCCGAGCAGCGCGAGGTCGACCGCAGCGAGCTGTACTTCGCCGAGGAGGCGTTCCTGTGCGGCACCGGCCAGGAGATCCTGCCGGTGACCTCGATCGACCGGATGCCGGTCGGAGACGGCCGCCCCGGGCCAGTCACCCGCAAGCTGATGCAGCGCTACTTCGACATCGTGCGCGGGCGGGTGCCCGACCACGCCGAATGGCGCACGCCGGTGTAGCCATGGGCGAACGACACGGGTGCGGCGGGAGATGAAGCCCGTGGACCCGACCATTGCGATGGGCCTGGACCATTTCCGGATGCTGATCGACGGCCAGCCTGCGGACCCCGTCGCTGGCCGGTGGATGCCGAGCGAGAACCCCGCGACCGGGCGCGCGTGGGCGATGGTGCCGCGCGGCGATGCATCCGATGTCGACCGGGCGGTCGCCGCGGCGCAGCGCGCGTTCGAGGCCGGTCCGTGGCCGGCGTTGACGGCCACCGCGCGGGGTGCGCTGCTGTACCGGCTGGCCGCGCTGATCGAGCGCGACGCGGCGCGGCTGGCGACGCTGGAGCAACGCGACAACGGCAAGCTGATGGCCGAGGTGTCGGTGCAGGTGCGTTACCTGGCCGACTACTTCCGGTACTACGCGGGCCTGGCCGACAAGGTGCAGTCGGCGGTGATCCCGACCGACAAGCCCGGCGTGTTCAACTTCACGCGCCACGAGCCCAAGGGCGTGGTCGCGATCCTCACGCCGTTCAACTGGCCGCTGGCGCTGGCCAGCTGGGAGCTGGCACCCGCGCTGGCCGTGGGCTGCACGGCGGTCGTCAAGCCCTCCGAGTTCACGTCGGCGTCGATGCTGGCGATGGGCGAGCTGTTCGCCGAGGCCGGCTTTCCACCGGGCGTGGTCAACGTCGTCAGCGGGCTGGGCGAGGAGGTCGGCCAGCCGCTGGTCGCGCACCCGGGCATCGCCCACGTCGCCTTCACCGGCGGCGAGGCCGCCGGCATCCGCGTCTACGAGGCCGCCGCGCGCGGACTGAAGACGGTCACGCGGGAGCTGGGCGGCAAGTCGCCGAACAGCGTGTTCGAGGATGCCGACCTCGATCAGGCCGTCAAGGGCGTGGTCTCGGGCATCTTCGCGGCGGCGGGCCAGACCTGCCTGGCCGGGTCGCGGCTGCTGGTGCAGCGCTCGATCCACGACGCATTCGTGCAGCGTCTGGTCGACTTCATGAGGGACGTGCCGCTGGGCGACCCCACCGACCCGGCCACGCGGATCGGGCCGATCGCCACGCGCCCCCAGTTCGAGAAGATCCTGCGTTACCTCGACATTGCCCGCGCCGAGGGCGCGCACTGCGTGCTGGGCGGCCGCGCGCGGCCCGACATCGGCTCGGGCTGGTACGTGGAGCCGACGATCTTCACCGGCGTGGACAACGCGATGCGCATCGCGCAGGAGGAGGTGTTCGGCCCGGTGCTGGCGGTGATCCCGTTCGAGGACGAGGACGACGCGATCCGCCTGGGCAACGACGTCGCGTACGGGCTGGCCGCCGGCGTGTGGACCCGCAGCCTCGCGCGCGCGATGAAGCTGTCCGAGAAGCTGCGAGCCGGGACCGTGTGGGTCAACAACTTCCGGGCCACCAGCGTCACGTCGCCGTTCGGCGGCTACAAACGCTCGGGCGTGGGGCGCGAGAGCGGCGTCGACGCGGTGCGCGAATACCTGCAGGTCAAGAGCGTGTGGATTTCGAGCGACCTCGACGTGCCCAACCCGTTCGTGCGGCGCTGACCCGGCTCACTCCAGCACGACGTTGGCCTGCTTCGCGACCTGGCTCCACTTGTCGATCTCGCTGCGGATGTAGTCGCGAAACGCCTCGGGCGTGCTGCCGACCGGCTCGGCGGCCTGCGCGGCGAAGTTCTCGCGCACGTCGGGCAGTGCCAGGATCCTGACAACCTCCCGGTGCAGCCGGGCGACGATCTCGGGCGGCGTCTTCGCCGGCGCGAGCAGGCCGTTCCACGAGCTGACCTCGAAGTCGGGCATGCCGGCCTCGGCCATCGTCGGCACGTTGGGGATCTGCGGCAGGCGCCTGGCCGACGCCACGGCGATCGGCTTGAGCTTGCCCGCCTGCATCGACGGGATCGCCGACAGCGCGGTCTTGAAGCCGAGCGACACCTGCCCGCCGATCACGTCGGCCAGCGCGGGCGCCGCGCCCTTGTAGGGCACGTGGATCATGTCGATGCCGGCGCGCAACTCGAGCAGCTCGCCCGCCAGGTGAGGCGAGCCGCCTGCGCCCGAGGACGCGTAGGTCAGCGTGCCGGGCTTGGCCTTGGCCAGCGCGATCAGTTCCTGCAGGGTGTTGACCGGCAGCGACGGCGTCACGACCAGCACGCTGGGCGCGGCCATCAGCTGGCTGATCGGCGCGAAGTCGCGCAGCGTGTCGTAGCGCAGGTTGCGGTAGATCGACATGTTGGTCGCATTGGCGATCGTGCCCAGCAGCAGCGTGTAGCCGTCCGGGTCGGCGCGCGCGACCGCTTCCGCGCCGATGTTCGAGCCCGCCCCCGGCTTGTTCTCGACGATCACCGGCTGGCCGAGCGAGGCCTGCAGCTTCTGCGCGACCAGCCGCGCAACGAGGTCGGTGGCGCCGCCGGGCGCGAAGCCCACGACGATGCGGATCGGCTTGGACGGGTAGCCGGCGGCCGGGTCCTGGGCCAGCGCCGCGGGGACCGCCAGCGTCGACAGGCCCAGCGCGGCGGCCCCCGACAGCAGCCTGCGTCGCATCGCCGTGGCCGTCGCCCGCGCGCGGCTCCCGCGCGCCGCGGCACCGAGCCGCGCTGCCGTTCGCTGCCAACCTGTCGGTCGCCGTGTGGGGTCCATTGCTGTCTCCTGATGCTTCGTCGCTGTTGCCCGGTTCATCGTCGACCGGCCCATCGTCCCCCGGCGCGGCGTCGACCGGCGCGGCGTCGATGCGCCCGACGTCGCCCCGGGGCGGGTCAACCCGGGTCGATGCGCGACACCACCGCGACGACGTCTTCCAGATCTTCCACGTCGGCGAGCTTCATGTCCATGTCGAACAGGTTCGCGCGATGTGCCGACGGGCTGCGGTCGCCGCAGCAGTCGGCCACCACGATCACCCGGAAGTTGTGCGAGAACGCGTCCTGGACCGCGGCGCGCACGCAGCCGCTGGTGGACACGCCGACCACGACCAGCGTGTCGACGTTGTCGTAGCGCAGGAAGGCTTCGAGCGGCGTGGCGAAGAACGCCGACAGCTTGTTCTTGAGCACGACCCGATCCTGCGGCCGCGGTCCGAAGGCCTCGGGCCACTGGTCGGCGCGCGGGTCCTGCGTGTACGGGAAGGTGTCGGCAGTGCCGAGCTTGTGGTTCCACACCCCCCGGTAGGTCGGGTGGCTGCGATCGTCGCGCCGGCTGTAGTAGATCGGCAGGCCGCGGGCGCGAAAGACCGCCGTGATCCGCGCCAGCCCGGCCTCGAGCTCGGGCATCCGGCGGCCGCACATCGCGTAGGCCGGGTCGAGGAACATCCACGTCGTGTCGATGTTCAGCAGCGCGGGGCGGCGCCCCATGCCGATGCGCCGGCCGAATCCCGCCTTGCGGTACACGTCGAGCTCGGCCTCCGGCACGTGGCCGTGCCAGCGTTGCAGCTTGTCCATCGTCACTCCCTGCGCGCGGCAAGCACGACCAGCGCATCGACCGCCACGACGCCGTCGCGCGCGACGATCAGCGGGTTGATCTCGGCCTCTGCGACCGGCTGCCCCGCCACGCGGGACAAGCGACTGACCGCGACCACCGCGGCCGCCAGTGCATCCAGGTCCCCTGCGGGCAGCCCCCGCCAGCCGCGGATGGGCGCCAGGCCGCGGACCTCGTCGATCATCTCGCGGGCCTCGGTGGCGTCGACCGGTGCGATGCGGATCGAAACGTCGCGATACAGCTCGGCCAGACGGCCGCCCACGCCCACGGTGACGATCGGGCCGACCAGGGGGTCGTGCCGGTAGCCGACCAGCACCTCGGCCAGCCCGGCCACCATCGGCTGCACCAGCACGCCGTCGATGCGGCAGCCAGGCGCGTGCCGGCGCGCGCTGGCCGTCATCGCCTGAACCGCTTCCGCCAGCGCGGCCGCGTCGGCGACGCCCAGCGTCACCGCTCCGGCCTCGGTCTTGTGCGGCAGCCCGGCGCACACGAGCTTGGCCGCGACCGGCCAGCCCAGCGCGTGCGTCCACGGTGGCCCGCGCAGCACGGCGCGCGCGACCGTGGGCACGCCCAGCGCGTCGAACACGGCCAGCGAGCGGACCTCGTCGAGCGTGGCACCGGCCGCTGCCGCGGCCACGCCGTCGAGGGCCACGCCGGCCGTTGCCAAGCCTGCCGTTGCCAAGCCGACGACCGAAACGCCGGCCGCTGCACTGCCGGCCGGTCCCCCGCCATCGGCCGGGGGGCCGTCGCCCGCCCACGGTTCGCCCGCTGCGCGCTCGCCGCGCGGCGCGGTCCACCTCATCCGCGCGGCCAGCGCGTCGGCGCACGCCTCGGGCGTGCGGAACGCCGCGATGCCGCGCTGCGCGAGCAGTGCCAGCGACGCGTCGGCCTGCGGCGCCAGGAACACGGCCATCGGCTTGTCCCAGGCACGCTCGGCCATCACGGCGATGATCGGCTCGACGGCCAGCGCCGGCTGGAACTGCGCCGAGGACCCGGCCACCGCCAGCACCGCGTCGCAGAAATCGGCCTCGAGCAGCCCGCGCAGCACGGCCGCGTAGGTGCGCGGCGTCGCCGCCAGCGTCAGGTCGATGACCGGCGCCGCACGCACGCCAATGCCCTGCGCGGCCATCGCCGCGACGAACGCCTCGGGAGGCGCCGCGGCCCGCAGCCCGAGCCCGCCCAGCCGGTCGACGACCATCGCCGCGCCGCCACCGGTGGTGCTGACGACGGCCACGCGCGGGGCACGCCGCGGCACGTCGGCATCGGCCGCGGACCGGCCCGCGGCCCGCGCGGGCGCCGGTCGCGCCGACCTGCGCGCCAGCAGCGGTGCAATCTCGATCAGCGTCTCGATCATGTCGACCCGCACGATGCCGTGCGCGCGGAAGAACGCGTCGAACGCGGCGTCGGTGCCGGCGAGGGCGCCGGTGTGCGAGACCGCCAGCTGGGCGCCCTGCTCGGAGCGGCCGAGCTTGTAGGCGACGATCGCCTTGCGCGCGGCGTGCGCGGCGCGCGCGGCGTCGGCCAGCGCCGGCGCGTCGCGCAGCGTCTCCAGGAACAGCAGCACGACGTCGGTGCGCGGATCGTCGACCAGCATCCGCGCGATCTCGCCGATGCCCAGGTCGGCCTCGTTGCCGACCGACACCAGCCTGGAGAAGCCCATGCCGCGCGCCTGGCCGCGGCTGAGCACGGTGCCCAGCATCGAGCCGCTGTGCGACACGAACGCGGTGCGCCCGGGGGGCGCCAGCTCGCCGGCCAGCGTCGCATTGACCGTCAGCGGCATGCGGCCGCAGACATCGACCAGGCCGATGCAGTTGGGCCCGAGCAGCCGCACACCCAGTTCGCGGGCGCGCGCCGCCAGCGCGCGCTGGGCGTCGGCGCCGCCGGGGCCGGTTTCGGCGAAGCCGTCGGAGTAGACCGTCACGACCGGCACGCGCAGCCGGCCGCAGGCCTCGAGCGCGTCGGGCACCTGCGCGGCGGGCAGCATCACGAACGCGTGGTCGACGGGGCCCGGCACGTCGTCCAGTGTCGCGTACGCGGGCTCGCCGAAGATCTCGGTGCGCTCGCGGTTGATCGGGTAGATCGTGCCGGTCCAGCCGTGCCGGCGCAGGAAGCGCTGCGGCCGCGCGGTGTTCTTGCCCGCGTCGCCCGAGGCGCCGACCAGCGCGACGGCGCGCGGCTCGAACAGCGCGCGGGCGAGCGGCGTCATCTGCGGGTGGACGTTGTGCGCAAGGCGGCGGGCTTCATGGCCGCTGCGGGAAGCTGCGCTCGAACACGCCTTCGGCGATGCGGTTCTTCAGGATCTCGATCGAGCCGCCGGCGATCATCCAGCCGCGGCAGCGGCGCATGCAGTACTCGACCAGCGAGTCCTGGCTGTAGCCCAGGCCGCCCATCACCTGCATCGCCTCGTTGGCGATGTCGAAGCCCGCCTGGTTGCAGAAGGCCTTGGCGATCGACGTCTCGTCGGGCGACGGAAAGCCGCGGTCGGCGTTGCTGGCCGCGCGATACAGCAGCAGCTGGCCCGCGTCGAGCTTGATCTTCATGTCGGCGAACTTCCACTGCAGGCCCTGGAACTCGGCCAGCAGCCGCCCGAACTGCCTGCGCTGCAACGCCCACCCGCGCGCCGCGTCGAACGCGTAGCGGCCCAGCGCCAGCGAGCGCGCGGTGTTGCCGATGCGCTCGACGTTGAAGCCGGCGATCTGCCTGCGAAACCCGCCCTCGCGCAGCAGCACGTTCTCGGGCGGCACGTAGACGTCGTCGAAGTACGTCTGCGCCCACTCCTCGCCGGACATGAACGCGGTCTTGTCGCCGAAGCGCACCCCCGGGCTCTTGGTGTCGACGAGCACCGAGCCGATGCCGCCCACGCCGGGGCCGTAGCGCACGTAGGCGAGGATCACGTCGGCGTACCACGCGTGGGTGGTGAACACCTTCGAGCCGTTGATGCGGAACCCGTCGCCGTGCGGGGTCGCGGTCGTGCGCAGGTCGGTGACGGCCGAGCCGGCCTCGGGCTCGGTCATGCCGACCGAGATCACGCCTTCGCCCGCCAGCAGGCGCTTCAGGAAGCGGTCCTTCTGCTCAGGTGTGCCGTACTCGGCGAGCACGCGGATCGCGCCGAAGCTGCCCGCCTGGACGACGTCCGCGCTGCGCGGGCACACCGAGGCGACCGCCTCGATCGCCAACACCGCGTCCATCAGCGAGCCGCCCTGGCCACCGTCGGCCTCGTGGATCGTGATGCCGAGCAGTCCGTTGGCAGCCATCGACTTCGCGACGTCCCAAGGGTAGGCGGGGTCGTGCGCCCGGGCGAGCGCGCCGTCGGCCAGGTGCCGCCTGGCAAAGCGCAGCACGCCGTCGCGAAAGTCGCGCTGTTCGGCCGTCAGCTGGAAGTCCATCGGGCGAGCATAGCAGCGGCGGCGACGGCTGCAGCGGGCCGAGCGCGCCACGGGCGCGGCGCCGTTTCAGTTCCCGGATCGCTGCAGCGCCTGGTCCAGGTCCCACAGGATGTCGTCGATCGATTCCAGCCCGACCGACAGGCGCACGAGGTCGGGCGTGACGCCGGCGGCGAGCTGCTCGGCGTCTGACAGCTGCCGGTGCGTGGTCGACGCGGGGTGGATGATCAGCGTGCGCGCGTCGCCGACGTTGGCCAGGTGGCTCATGAACGTGGCCGCGTCGATGAAGCGCTCGCCGGCCTTCTGCGCGTTGCCGTCGGCGCCCGGTTTGACGCCGAAGGTCACGATGCCGCCGGCGCCGCGGGGCAGGTAACGGCGCGCCAGCGCGTGGTAGCGGCCGTCGGGCAGGCCGGGGTAGTTGGCCCACGCCACGCGCGGGTGCGCCTGCAGGAACTCGGCCACGCGCTGCGCGTTCGACACGTGGCGGTCCATGCGCACCGGCAGCGTCTCGATGCCCTGCAGCAGCAGCCACGCGGCGATCGGCGCCAGGTTGGGCCCGAGCGTGCGCATCGTTTCCATGCGCGCCTTCATCGTGAAGCCGAAGTCACCGAAGGTCTCGTAGAAGCGCACGCCGTGGTAGCCGCGGCTGGGCTCGACCATCTGCGGGAACTTGCCGTTGTCCCACGGGAACTTGCCGGACTCGACGATGACGCCGCCCATCGTGGTGCCGTGGCCACCCAGGTACTTGGTGACCGAGTGCACGACGATGTCGGCGCCGTGATCGATCGGGCGGCACAGGTACGGCGAGGCGAGCGTGTTGTCCACGACCAGCGGCACGCCGTGGGCGCGGGCGATCGCAGCGACCGCCTCCAGGTCGATCACGTTCAGCCGCGGGTTCGCAATCGTTTCGACGAAGATCGCCCGGGTGTTGGGCTGCAGCGCGGCGCGGAAGTTGGCGGGCTCGTCGGGCTCGACGAACGTGCACGACACGCCGAACCGCTCGAAGCTGACCCCGAGCATCGAGTAGGTGCCGCCGTACAGCGTGTTGGCCGCGACGATGTGGTCGCCCTGGCCGCACAGCGTCAGCAGCGCGACCATCTCGGCGGCCATGCCGCTGGACGTGGCCAGCGCCGCGCGCCCGCCTTCGAGCGCCGCGATCCGCTCCTCCATCACCGCGACGGTCGGGTTGGACAGCCGCGTGTAGACGTTGCCGAAGGTCTGCAGGTTGAACAGGCTGGCCGCGTGCTCGGCCGAATCGAACACGTACGACGTGGTCTGGTAGATCGGCGCGGCGCGCGCGCCGGTGACCGCATCGGGAATCTGCCCCGCGTGCAGGCACAGGGTCTCGATGCCGAAGCGCCGGTCAGCCATGTCGGTCGTCCCGATAGAACCCGAACTCGATCTCGACGGTCGCGCCGATCGGCAGCGCAGCCACGCCGACCGACGTGCGCGCCGGCGCCACGGTGCCTTCGGCGATCACTGCCTCCCAGGCGCGGTTGATGTCGGCGAACTGGTCCAGCCGCGTGGTGAAGATCCGCGCGACCATCAGGTCCGACAGCGCCAGCCCCCACTCGGGCAACGCCAGGCTCAGGTTGGACAGGATGCGCGTCGTCTCCGGGCCCGGCCCGCCGGGCTCGAGCTGGCCGCTGGCGGGGTCGATCGCGAGCATGCCGGCGGTCTGGTAGAACGGCCCGGCCTTCACGCACGGCGAATAGCGAAAGCGCGGCTTCGGTTGGGTGCTGGCGTACAGGGCTTGCAGGGCCATCGGCTTCTCCGGGTCAAGGATCGGGCTGGGCCGCGGGCGCGGGCAGCGTTAGCGTCAGCGCAGCGTCGACAGGTACGCCCACAGCGCGCCCACCTCGGTGTCGGTCATCTTCGCGTACAGGGCGACCGGCATCGGCGGACGGATCGCGTGCCCGTCGATGCCGGACCGGGTCGTGCGCATCGACGTCGCGAACAGCACCCAGCCGACGGGCCCCAGCCGCGTCGCGCCCGGGTCGCGGTCGACCGGTGCCACGGATCGCAGGTAGGCGACGATGGCCGCCACGTCTTCCTTCAGCAGCAGCGCAAGTGCTGCAACGGCCTTCAGCACGGTCTTCATCGCGACTCCCCCTGCCACCGACGATACCTGCTCCGCGATCCGCGCGGCCGGCCGTCTCCGTGAAATCGCGGCCCGCAAACGGGGCGATCGGAACGGGGCGATCCAATGCTATCAAGGAGTCGGGCCGGTCGCACCGTCGACCGGAGCCCCGAACAACTGATAAGCTCCGGCGCCGCTCACGAGTCTGCACGATGCACGTTCATTCGCCGATGGTCGAGATCCGCCGGACCCTGCGCACGGCGGGCCTCGCGGCCGCCGCCCTGGCGCTGACGGCGTGCGCGGCGGCGGCGCCGGCGCCCGCGGAGCTGGTCCTCACCCGCCCCATCGTGCTGCTGGGCGAGGTCCACGACAACGCCGCGCAGCACGACCTGAGGCTGCGCGCCGTCGAGGACTGGATCGCCCGCGGCGCGCGGCCCGCCCTGCTGATGGAGCAGTTCGACCGCGAGCAGCAAACGGCGATCGATCAGCTGCGCGCGCAGCGCCCGCAGCCCGATGCCAAGGCGTTGATCGCCGCGGCGGCGCCTGCGCGCGGCGGGTGGAACTGGGCGTTCTACCAGCCCTTCGTCGCACTGGCGCTTCGATACGACCTGCCGCTGGTCGCCGTCAACGTCTCGCGCGACGACGCGCGGGCGGTGATGAGCCGGGGCCTGGCGGCGAGCGGCCTCGACGCCGCCGTGCCGGCCGACGTCTCGGCGGGCATCGTGCGCCTGGTGCAGGACAGCCATTGCGGGATGATCGACGCGGCCGCCGCCCGCCGGCTGGCACTGGCGCAGGTGGCGCGCGACCAGACCATGGCGCGCGCGGTCGAGGCGAACGCGGCGCGCGGCGTGCTGCTGCTGGCCGGCAACGGCCACGTTCGAACCGACGTCGGCGTGCCGCGCTGGCTGAGCCCGGCCACGCGCGCGCGCAGCGAAGCGATCGGTCTGCTGGAACTTGGCGACGACGAGGCGGCGGCGTTCGACGTGGCGGTGGTCACGCCGCGCCAGCCGCGCGAGGACCCGTGCGCCGCGATGCGGCGCCCGGCCGGCGTCAGCACCCCAGCCAGCGGGGCCGCTTCGCCGAGATGACCTGCGTGTCGACGCCGGCCCAGTTCAGTCCGCCGAACAGGCGGGCGTGCTCGATCTTCACGCAGCGGTTCATCACCGAGTCCATGCCCGCTGCGCACGCCAGCGCGTGCGCCTCGAGGTTGGCCACGCCGAGTTGCTGCCACAGGCAGCGCGCGCCGATCGCGACCGCGTCGCGCGCGATCGGCAGGACGTCCTCGGCGCGCCGAAAGACGTCGACCATGTCGACCGCGTCGGGAATGTCCTTCAGCGAGGGGTAGCAGCGCTCGCCGAGGATCTCGGGGTATTTCGGGTTCACGGGAACGATCCGGTAGCCGTGTTCCTGCATGTACTTGGCCGCGAAGTAGCTGGGCCGGAACCAGTCGGCCGACAGGCCGACCACGGCGACCGTCCTGCAGGTGGCGAGGATCCTGCGCAGGGTCTCGATGTCTGACATTGGCGGCTTCTCCGGTGGATCGGGCCCTGCCCGACCCGATCCACATCGGTCCGGGGTCGCGGCGGGCCGCAGGATCGGTTCGCGGGGCGATCGGGGCTTTGTTATCCTTGCCGCCAGTTTACCCATGCATCGCCGATTCGCAGGGAGTCATCATGAAACTGGCCACGTTGAAGGACGGCAGCCGGGACGGCCAGTTGATCGTGGTCTCGCGCGACCTGTCGACCGCGCACGTCGCGCAGGGCATCGCGCCGACGCTGCAGCGTGCGCTGGACGACTGGTCGTTCGTCGGGCCGCAGCTGGCCGACATGTACGAGACGCTCAATCACGGCAAGGCGCGCCACACGTTCCACTTCAAGGCCGCCGACTGCATGGCCCCGTTGCCGCGCGCCTACCAGTGGGCCGACGGCTCGGCCTACGTGAACCACGTCGAACTGGTGCGGCGTGCCCGCAGCGCGGACATGCCCGAGAGCTTCTGGCACGACCCGCTGATGTACCAGGGCGGGTCCGACGACTTCCTGGGCCCGCGTGACGACGCGCCGTTTCGCTCCGAGGACTGGGGCATCGACTTCGAAGCGGAGGTCGCGGTGGTCACCGACGACGTGCCGATGGGCTCCGCCGCCAGGGAATGCGCGCATCGCATCCGGCTGCTGATGCTGGTCAACGACTGGAGCCTGCGCAACCTGATTCCGGCGGAACTGGCCAAGGGCTTCGGGTTCTTCCAGAGCAAGCCGGCGACGGCATTCGGGCCGGTCGCGGTGACGCCCGACGAGCTCGGTGACGCGTGGCACGACGGCAAGGTGCACCTGCCGATGCTGTGCCACTGGAACGGCCGCAAGGTCGGCGAGGCCGACGCCGGCGTCGACATGGTCTTCGACTTCCCGACGCTGGTCGCGCACATCGCCAAGACCCGCAACGCGCGAGCCGGCAGCATCGTCGGTTCGGGCACGGTGTCCAACAAGGACCCGAGCAAGGGCTGGTCGTGCATCGCCGAGGTTCGCGCGCTGGAGATGATCGCGTCCGGCAAGCCCGAGACCGGCTTCATGAAGTTCGGCGACACGATCCGCGTGGAGATGCTCGGGGCCGACGGGCAGTCGGTGTTCGGGGCGATCGAGCAGAAGGTGGTTCGGGCGGGGTAGCCCTTTCTTCGGGGGCTGCGCGGGGCGCGGTGGGGGGCAACAGGGCCTGCGGCTCCGGGGATCGCGGCCCGCTGCGCGGGCTGCCCTCGCCTCCTTCAGAATCGGCCGCGTCCCACGCGGCCATTCTTCGTCG
>CAYGZN010000004.1:0-24254 GCA_964354355.1 uncultured Burkholderiaceae bacterium
CGCCAGCAGCACCCAGTACAGCGCGATGAAGACCGGGATCTGCACGACGATCGGCAGGCAGCCGCCCAGCGGGTTGATCTTCTCGGTCTTGTACAGCTCCATCATCGCCTGGTTCATCTTGACCCGGTCGTTGCCGTAGCGCTCGCGCAGCTGCGTCAGCTTGGGCGTGACCTTCTTCATCTTGGCCATCGAGCGGTAGCTCGCCGCCTGCAGCGGGAAGAACGCCAGCTTCACGATGATCGTCAGCAGCACGATCGCCCAGCCCCAGTTGCCGACCAGGCCGTGCAGGAAGTCCAGCAGCCAGAACAGCGGCTTGGCGAACACGGTGAGCCAGCCGTAGTCGACGGTCAGCTCCAGGCCCGGCGCGATCTTCTCGAGCACCCGCTGGTCCTGCGGCCCGATGTACAGCTTCGAGGTCACCGACTCGGTGCCGCCCGGTGCAATCTCCTTGAGCGGCTGCAGCATGCCCGTGGCATACAGGTTGTTGTCGACCTTGCGGGCGAAGAACTCGCGCGGCGCGTTCTCGGTGGGCACCCAGGCCGCTGCGAAGTAGTGCTGGATCATGCCGACCCAGCCGTCGCTGGCCGACTTCGCGAAGGTCGCCTTGCCCTTCTCGATGTCGGCGAAGTCCACCTTCTGGAACTTGTCCTTGTCGGTGTAGACGACGGGGCCGGTGTAGGTGCTGTAGAACTGCGACTCGCCCGGGGGCTTGCTGTTGTCGCGCGTGAGCTGCATGTACAGCGTCGGCTTGACGGTGACACCGCCGCTGTTGGCGATCTCGTGGCGGACTTCGACCAGGTACGACCCGCGGCGCAGCACGTAGTGCCGGGTCAGTGTGACGCCGCCGCTCTCGGCCGACATCGTCACCACCAGCTCGTCGCTGCCGGGCGCCAGTTCGCGCGGCCCGGGTTCGATGGTGAACGGCGTGCGGTGCGTCGGGAACGACGTGCCCTGCGGGCCGACCAGCCCGGTCTGCGCGACGTACACGTGGCCCGGCCTTTCGGCCATCAGGACCACGTTGACCGACTTGTCGTCGGTGTCCTTGAACTTGAGCAGCTCGGCGCGCTGGATCTCGCCACCGACCGGGTCGATCTCCAGCGACAGCACGTCGTTGGTGATGCGCACGGGGGCAGGCCCTGAAGAGGCCGAACCCGCAGCGCCCGCCGCGCCGCCCGCGCCCGTGCCACCGGCACCCGGCACCGCAGCCGAGCCGGCCGGCGCGCCGGGCACGCTGGACACCGACGCCTGCGGCACCGAGTTGTCGGACCGGGCTGGCGACCCCGGGGCGCCGGTTGCGTCGGGGCCGGCCTTGCCTGCGCCCGACGGGGCCTGCTGCGACGACGGCGCCAGCAGGCCGCCGAGCAGCGACGGCTGGCCGTTGTGGCGCTGCCAGGCGTCCCACAGGAACAGCAGCGACATCGTGAAGATCAACCAGAGGATCGTTCGTTGGCTCTGCATGGCGGGGACGCTCTCGTTCGTTCTCGTTCGTCGGGGTGCGCCCGCAGGCTCAGCGATCGGCGCGACCGGTCGCGCGCGACTGCAGCCGGGCCAGGCCGGGCCCGCGGCCGCCACGCCAGACCGACTGCAGCGGCGGCTCGAAGGCTTCGGGCAGCGGGTCGACCCCGCCGTCGTTCCACGGATGGCAGCGCAACAGCCGGCGGCCGGTCAGCCACAGGCCGCGCAGCAGCCCGAACCGGTCCAGCGCCTGCAGGCCGTATTCGGAGCAGCTCGGGTAGAAACGGCAGCGCGGCCCGAGCATCGGGCTGACCGTGTAGCGGTACAACTGGATCAGGCCCGCGGCGAGTCTGGCGAACATCCGAGGATCCTTGCGAACAGGGTGTCCGCCTCGGCCCTGAGCGCGCGCTTCAGGGCACGATCGGTCGGGCGCCGCGCGAAGGCGCGCACCGGCGCACCGCCCGGGCCCTGTGCGGGCTGTGCGGCGTCGAGCGGCAGGCGCAGCAGGTTGACCAGCACCGACAGCTGCTGCAGGCGCGCCGCGTCGCGCCGCGCGCACGCGCGGTACGACTCGCGGACCACCCGCCGGATCAGGTTGCGAACCGGCGACGAAGGCACCAGTCTCTTGGGGATTCCGATCATCAGTCGAGGATTCGCAGGCTGGCCGGCGGGACGGGTCCGCACCGCGAGGTGGGGGCCGGCGCCCGGCGCCAGACCGGGCCCACGGGGCCCGGACCTGCCGGGCGAGCGCTGCGCGGGCCGCCGGGTGACGGCCACCGGGTCTTTCGGGTTCAGGCCACGCCCAGGCGCTTGCGCCCCTTGGCACGGCGCGCGCGGATCACGGCACGGCCGCCGCGCGTCTTCATGCGCACCAGGAAGCCGTGCGTGCGCTTGCGCCGGACCACCGAGGGTTGATACGTACGTTTCATGGCTGTGATCTTTCTCGAAAAAGCCCTCCATTACACCCGAGGGCCACTGGCGTGTCAATTTCGGGGTCGCGGCGAATATCCGGGCGCCTGCCGTCCCGGCCGACCCCCGGCGGCGGCTCCGGGCCTGTGGATAAGGTAAAATTCTCGTTTCCTTTCAATAACACTGGCGAACGCTGCAAGCCCCGGCGCGCCGACGATGAACGATCTCTGGCAAGCCTGCGCGTCGCACCTCGAGACTGAACTCCCGGCCCAGCTGTTTCGCACCTGGATCAAGCCGCTGGTGTTCCTCGGCTACGACGATTCCGCCCACACGCTTCGACTCGGCGCCCCCAACCGCGTCAAGCTCGACTGGGTTCGCTCGCAGTACGGCGAGCGCATCGGTCAGCTCGCCGGCCAGCTGATCGGCCCCGACACGCGCGTGGCGTTCGAGATCTCGGCCGCCGACATCCCCGAGGACCACGACGACCGCGACGCCGCCGCGCTCACCGCGCCGGCGGGTCTTCAGGCGCCGCAGCCCGACGGGAACGGCGGCGCGCACAACGGCACCGCCGCAACGCTGCCGGGGTTCGCCATCCAGACCGGCTCGCTGGCCAACGAGCGCTCGCGGCTGAACCCCGAACTGACCTTCGGGACCTTCGTGACCGGCAAGGCCAACGACCTGGCGCGTGCGGCAGCGCTGCAGGTGGCCGACCGGCCCGGGGGCGCCTACAACCCGCTGTTCCTGTACGGCGGCGTCGGCCTGGGCAAGACGCACCTGATCCACGCGGTCGGCAACTCGATCGTGCAGCGCGCACCCACCGCCAACGTGCGCTACATCACCGCCAACCAGTTCTTCCAGGACATGGTGGCGTCGATCCGGCGCCAGTCGGTCGACGACTTCAAGCGCTACTACCACTCGCTGGACCTGCTGCTGATCGACGACATCCAGTTCTTCGCCGGCAAGGAGCGCTCGCAGGAGGAGTTCTTCTACGCGTTCGAGAACCTGATCGCCGAGCGCAAGCAGATCATCATCACGTCCGACACCTACCCGAAGGAGATGTCGGGCATCGACGACCGGCTGATCTCGCGCTTCAACTCGGGGCTGATCGTGGCCATCGAGCCGCCCGAGCTCGAGATGCGCGTGGCCATCCTGATGCGCAAGGCCGAGTTCGCCGGCATGAAGCTCGACGGCGACGTGGCCTTCTTCGTGGCCAAGCACATCCGCCAGAACGTGCGCGAGCTCGAGGGTGCGCTGCGACGCATCCTGGCCTACGCGCAGTTCCGCAACCAGCCGATCACGCTCGAGCTGGTCAAGGAGGCGCTCAAGGACCTGCTCAGCTTCAATCGCGGCCAGATCTCGGTCGAGTTCATCCAGAAGACGGTTGCCGACTTCTACAAGATGAAGGTCGCCGACATGTACTCCAAGCGGCGCCCGGCCAACATCGCGCTGCCCAGGCAGATCGCCATGTACCTGGCCAAGGAGCTCACGCAGAAGAGCCTGCCCGAGATCGGTGAGCTCTTCGGCGGGCGCGACCACACCACGGTGCTGCACGCAGTCCGCAAGATCGGCGAACTGCGTCAGCACCGCGGCGAACTCAACCACAGCATCCACGTGCTCGAGCAGACGCTGCGGGAGTACCTGTGACCGGCCCGTGCCCCGAAACCGCGGCGCGCGCCTGTGGACAAGCCTGGGTACAACCGCGTGCACCGGCGGTGGACTCGCATGAACAACCGGGGTCCCGGCAACGGACGCGGCAAACCGTCCACCGCAGCCCCGGGGTGACCGGGAGGTCACGCACAGCCTTGTCCCCCGCCGAGACGCGCGCCCCCGCAGGCCCTGCGGCGCTTGTCCACATTCGGGCCGAGTACAACAACTAACCAACAACAGATCTATATCCAGGAAACACCATGCAGATGATCAAGGCCACCCGCGACGCGATCCTCAAGCCGCTGCAGACCGTGGCGGGCATCGTCGAGCGCCGCCACACCCTGCCGATCCTGGCCAACGTGCTGGTCCGCAAGCAGGGCGAACAGGTGACCTTTCTCGCGACCGACATCGAGATCCAGATCAGCACGTCCGCGTCGCTCGGCGCCGGCCGGGAAGACGGGGCCACGACGGTGTCGGCGCGCAAGCTGATCGACATCCTGCGCTCGCTGCCCGACACCGAGGTTGCGCTGAACCTCACGGGCAAGAAGCTCACGATCGCCGCCGGCAAGAGCCGCTTCTCGCTGCAGACGCTCGGGCCCGAGGAATTTCCCACGGTGGCGATCAACGAGCAGGTCAACGCGAAGCTGACGATGCCCCAGAAGCAGCTCAAGCACCTGTTCGCGATGGTCCACTTCGCGATGGCGCAGCAGGACATCCGCTACTACCTGAACGGGCTGCTGTTCGTGGTCGACGGCAGGCACGTGCGCGTCGTGGCCACCGACGGCCACCGGCTGGCCTACTGCGCGTCCGAGTCCGAGACCGAGATGGGTCGCCACGAGGTCATCATCCCGCGCAAGACCGTCACCGAACTGCAGCGCCTGCTGGCGGACTCCGACGAGCCGGTGCACATCGACGTCGCATCCAACCAGATCCGTTTTCGCTTCGGCGAGGTCGAGCTGCTGTCCAAGCTCGTCGAGGGCAAGTTCCCGGACTATCAGCGGGTGATTCCAACGGGCTACAAGAAGTCGATCACGCTGCCGCGCGACGCGTGGGCCGCGGCCCTGTCGCGCGCGTCGATCCTGACGTCCGAGAAGTTCAAGGGGGTTCGCTTCACGCTGGTGCCCTCGTCGCTGAAGATCCAGACGACCAACGCCGAGCAGGAGGAGGCGATCGAGGAAATCGACGTCGACTACACCGGCGAGGCGCTGGACGTCGGCTTCAACGTCAGCTACCTGCTCGACGTGCTGTCCAACCTGCACAGCGAATCGGTCCGCGCCGAGTTCGGCGATTCCAACTCCAGCGCGCTGATCAGCGTGCCCGGCGACGAAGCCTTCAAGTACGTGGTGATGCCGATGCGCATCTGACCCTGTTGTCCCGTTCCGGCTCCTCCATAACAAGCTGCACAGAAAGACCCAGATGACCGAACCGAATCACGTCAACGGCACCCCCCAGGGCGCCGCCTCCGCCGCTGCCTCCTCCGACGCAGAGGGCTACGACTCGTCGTCGATCCAGATCCTCGAGGGCCTCGAGGCCGTGCGCAAGCGCCCGGGCATGTACATCGGCGACACCAGCGACGGCACCGGCCTGCACCACCTGGTGTTCGAGGTCGTCGACAACTCGATCGACGAGGCGCTGGCCGGCTGGTGCGACGACATCGTGGTGACGATCCACACCGACAACTCGATCTCGGTGGCCGACAACGGCCGGGGCATCCCGACCGGCGTGAAGATGGACGACAAGCACGAGCCCAAGCGCTCGGCAGCGGAGATCGCGCTGACCGAGCTGCACGCCGGCGGCAAGTTCAACCAGAACAGCTACAAGGTCTCGGGCGGCCTGCACGGGGTCGGCGTGTCGTGCGTCAACGCGCTGTCCAGGTGGCTGCGCCTGACGGTGCGCCGCGACGGCCAGGTCCACTTCATGGAGTTCGAGCGCGGCGTGCCGCAGCACCGCGTGCTGCAGACCGTCGACGGTTTCGAGGTCTCGCCGATGCAGGTCAACGGCACCACCGACAAGCGCGGCACCGAGGTCCACTTCCTGCCCGACATCGACATCTTCACCGACATCACGTTCCACTACGAGATCCTGTCCAAGCGGCTGCGCGAGCTCTCGTTCCTGAACAACGGCGTCAAGATCAAGCTGATCGACCAGCGCCAGGGCAAGGAGGAGGACTTCGCGTTCGCCGGCGGCGTGGGCGGCTTCGTCGAGTACATCAACAAGTCCAAGTCGGTGATCCATCCGACCGTGTTCTACGCCAGCGGCGAGCGCGACGTCGAGGTCGGCGGCGAGGTCAGGCGGGTGTCGGCCGAGGTCGCGATGCAGTGGAACGACTCGTACAACGAGCAGGTCCTGTGCTACACCAACAACATCCCGCAGAAGGACGGCGGCACGCACCTGACGGGGCTGCGCGCGGCCATGACGCGGGTCATCAACAAGTACATCGAGCTCAACGACCTCGCCAGGAAGGCCAAGGTCGAGACGGCCGGCGACGACATGCGCGAGGGATTGACCTGCGTGCTGTCGGTCAAGATGGCCGACCCCAAGTTCTCCAGCCAGACCAAGGAGAAGCTCGTCTCGTCCGAGGCCAGGGCCGGGGTCGAGGAGGTCGTGGCCGGTGCGCTCGACGAGTTCCTGCTCGAGAAGCCCGCCGACGCCAAGATCATCTGCGGCAAGATCGTCGAGGCCGCGCGCGCCCGCGAGGCCGCCCGCAAGGCGCGCGAGATGACGCGGCGCAAGGGGGTGCTCGACGGGCTGGGACTGCCGGGCAAGCTTGCCGACTGCCAGGAGAAGGACCCGGCCAAGAGCGAGCTGTTCATCGTCGAGGGCGACTCGGCCGGCGGCTCCGCCAAGCAGGGGCGCGATCGCAAGTTCCAGGCGATCCTGCCGCTGCGCGGCAAGGTGCTCAACGTCGAGCGCGCCCGCTTCGAGAAGCTGCTGTCGTCCGAGCAGATCGCCACACTGATCACCGCGCTGGGCACCGGCATCGGCAGCGGCATGGGCACCGACGACTTCAGCCTGGACAAGCTGCGCTACCACCGCGTGATCATCATGACCGACGCCGACGTCGACGGGTCGCACATCCGCACGTTGCTGCTGACGTTCTTCTACCGGCAGATGCCGCAGCTGGTCGAGGGCGGCCACATCTACATCGCGCAGCCGCCGCTGTACAAGGTCAAGCACGGCAAGGACGAGCGCTACCTGAAGGACGACCACGAGCTGAACCAGTACATGCTCAGGCTGGCGCTGGAGGGCGCGCTGCTGGTGCCTGCGGCGGGCGCCGCGGCGATCGGCGGCGAGGCGCTGGGCGAGCTGTCGCGCAAGTACCTGCTGGCCGAGGCCGTCATCGACCGGCTGGCGCGGATCATCGACCAGGATGCGCTGCGTTCGGTGCTCGACGGCTGCCAGCTCGATCTAAGTTCCGAGGCCACGGCCGCCGATGGGGCAGCCCGGCTCGAGCTCGCGATGGCGCGCTACCTGAGCGCCGCGCAGCGGGTCGACAACGACGCGGGTGCGACGGTGCGTGCCGTCTATGACGAGCGCGACGAGGAGTGGCGGCTGCGCATCGAGCGCAAGCACCACGGCAACGTCCGGGTCAGCGTGATCGAGCCCGAGTTCCTGCTGTCGGCGGACTACCTGACGCTGGTCGAGTGCGCGCAGACCGTGGGCGGCCTGATCGGCGAAGGCGCCGAGATCCGCCGCGGCGAGGGCGAGCGGCAGCGCTCGCACTCGGTGGTGGATTTTCGCGACGCGATGCGCTGGCTGCTGACCGACGCCGAGCGCAACGTCGGGCGCCAGCGCTACAAGGGGCTGGGCGAGATGAACGCCGTGCAGCTGTGGGAGACGACGATGGACGCCGGCGCCCGCCGGCTGCTCAAGGTGCAGATCGAGGACGCCATCGCCGCCGACCAGATCTTCGCCACCCTGATGGGCGACGAGGTCGAGCCGCGCCGCGCGTTCATCGAGAAGAACGCGCTCGGGGCGAGGAACATCGACGTTTGAGCGCGAGCGGCTCCGGTGTTCAGCGAGCCGCCGCGGCGCCGCCCGGCTCGCGGATCCGACGGGCCTCGACGTAGAACCGCTTTTCGTCGGCCTCGCCCATCGAGAACGCCTTGCGCGGCAGGGGGCCTTCGCGCACGACCCGGCGCAGCAGCTCGCCCTTGCCGACCGGTGCGAGGTGAATCCCGATACAGCCGCTGCCGGTCGCCAGACGTTCGAGGGTGTCGTCGCCGTGGACATAGTCGACGTGCGTGGCGCCACCGCGCTCGATGAAACGGTCGACGAACGGCTGGAAGGTGCCCACCGCCAGCGTGGACGGCGGGTCGGCGACCTCGATCACGCTGAAGCGCGCACCGGGTCCGATCAGTCCCGCGGCGTGGCGGGCGCCGATCGGGGACTGCACGCGCGCGCGCATCGCGGCGGCCGAGGCCACGTCGGTGCAGGTCAGCCGATGGCCGAACTCCGCGGCCAGCGCCCCCCGAACGTCGCCCGACACGCCGAACAGCAGGCGGTGGATCGGCGAGAACTCCAGCGCGGGGTCGTGGATGTTCACCACTTCGACCAGCGCGTAGCGGCTCGGGTGTTCCACGCCCACGACGCCCTTGATGCTGTCCCAGTAGGCTTTGGCGGTGGCCAGCGAGTGGTTGCCGTCGCCCACGGCAAAAAGCATCACCGGGGTGCCGGCAGGCGTGCCGTACCGCGTGGCAAACGCCTGCGGATCCGCCAGCGCGCGCAGCGCCCGGGTCACGCGTTCGCCGCGGGGCGCGTCGACGGCGTACCCGGCGACGCGCCCGCCGCCCAGCATCAGGTCGGTTTCGTACAGCCTGGCCAGGGTCTCGCGTTCGGCGCCGAGCGGCTCGATCACCGTGCACGCCGGGTCGTCGATCAGCACCAGGATGTGCGGCAACTCGAGCTCGGCGCCGCGTCGCACCTCGATGCGCGGGGCCAGGCGCTCGACCATCGTGCCTTCGGTCGGGCGGATCAGGCTCGTGGAGTCGGGGCTGAAGTCGTAGTGCTCCAGATCGAGCTCCAGCATCAGGCCACGGCGAACGCGACGCCCGAGGGTTCGCTCCACGTAGACGCCGCCCTCGCGCTCGTGGAGCAGCCCGCTGGCCAGGTAGGTGCGCATCGCCTCCTGGATCCGGCCGATGCGCGCAGGAGCGTCCGGGGTCCCCAGGTACGCCTCGGGGAAGATCAGGTGCAGGCTGGACGGTGCATCGCCGACCTCGCGCGCCACGCGGCGCCAGTAATCCGGTTCCGACGTGTACTGGTCGCAGGCGATCACCGCCCATTTCGCCAGGTCGATCCCGGGTCGGGGCAGCAGCAGCCGCGGCAGCCGAAAGCAGTTCTGGTCGCCCACGATTCGAGACCCGGGGAGTGGAAACCGGCCATGTTACCGATTGGGGGCGGCGTCGTCGAAGATATACTCGCGGGCGCTTCTGCCCACATCCGATGGATACATCCGATGGACACGCCGCGCATCCGCTTTCGTCCGGCATCCAGGGAGGACCTGCCGGCCATCGTCCGCATGCTTGCCGACGATCCGCTGGGGGCCAAGCGCGAAACCTGCTCCTCGCCGCTTGCGCAGGGGTACTACGCGGCCTTCGAGGCGATCGATCGCGACCCGAACAACGAGCTGGTCGTGGCCGTGTCGGTCGACGCCACGGTGGTGGGTGTCCTCCAGATCACTTTCATTCCCTCCATCACCTACCGGGGAGGCTGGCGTGCGCTGATCGAAGGGGTTCGGGTGGCGGCCCCGTTGCGCTCGAGCGGCATCGGCAGACAGATGTTCGAATGGGCCATCCAGCGCGCGGCGCACCGGGGCTGCCATCTCGTCCAGCTCACCACCGACAAGGCGAGGCCGGACGCGGTCCGCTTCTACGAGCAGCTGGGTTTCGTGGCCTCTCACGAGGGGATGAAGCTGCGCCTTCGCCCGGCCGCATCGGACGACTCTACGGGATCCGTTCGTTGACCGGCCGCCTCGGCTAGACTGCGCGCTCAACGCAGGAGAATGCTCAACATGAATGCTCGTCGCGTCGCACTTCGTTTCGTGCTGGGCTCGTTCGTATTGGGGATTCTTGCGGCCTCGCTGCAGCCGTCGACGGCGCTGGCTCAGCAGGTCCTGCCCCGACCGGAGCAGCCCTTCGGCGGCAAGATCGGCCGCACCACCAAGGATTCGGTCAAGGACTTCCCCAAGGAAGTCGCGGCGCCCAAGGGCGCGCCGAACGTGCTGCTGATCCTGACCGACGACGTGGGCTTCGGCGCGTCGTCCACCTTCGGCGGGCCGATTCCCACCGCCACGATGGATCGGCTGGCCAGGAACGGGCTGCGCTACAACCAGTTCCATACGACGGCGCTGTGCTCGCCCACGCGTGCCGCGCTGCTCAGCGGACGCAACCACCACAGCGCCGCCACGGGCGTCATCATGGAGGCCGGCACGGGCTTTCCCGGCTACAACACGCTGATGCCCAGGAGCGCCGGCACGTTCGCCGAGATCCTCAAGCAGAACGGCTGGAACACGTCCTGGTTCGGCAAGAACCACAACGTGCCCGACTGGCATTCGAGCCAGGCCGGCCCGTTCGACCTGTGGCCCACGGGGCTCGGGTTCGAGTACTTCTACGGCTTCGTCGGCGGCGACACGAACCAGTGGCAACCCGCGATCTTCGAGGGCACCAAGCCGATCGAGCCGCCGCACGACGCGAAGAACTACTTCTTCGACACGGACATGGCGGACAAGGCGATCGCGTGGATCCGGATGCAGCACGCCACTGCGCCGGGCAAGCCGTTTCTCGCTTACTACGCCCCGGGCACGGCCCACGCGCCACATCACGCCCCGAAGGACTGGATCGCCCGGTTCAAGGGCAAGTTCGACCAGGGCTGGGACAAGGTGCGCGAGCAGACCTTCGCCCGCCAGAAGGCCCTGGGGCTCGTGCCCGCCGATGCGAAGCTGACCCCGCGCGCGCCGGGCATCCCCGCGTGGGACTCGCTGAACGCCGACCAGAAGAAAGTCTACGCCCGCATGATGGAGGTCTACGCCGCCGCGCTGACGCACGCCGACCACCAGATGGGCCGCATCCTGGACGTCATCGACGCGCAGGGCGAACTGGACAACACGCTGGTCATCTACATCCAGGGTGACAACGGCGCGAGCGCGGAGGGCGGCCCGCAGGGGCTGCTCAACGAGATGACCTTCTTCAACGCGATTCCGGAGGACTTCCGGGAAGTGCTGCGCCGCATGGACGAGCTGGGCGGCCCGAAGACCTTCAACCACTACCCGATCGGCTGGGCGCACGCGATGGACACGCCGTTCCAGTGGACGAAGCAGATCGCGTCGCACTTCGGCGGCACCCGCAACGGCCTGGTCGTCTCGTGGCCGGCTCGCATCAAGGACAAGGGCGGCATCCGCACGCAGTTCCACCACGTCATCGACATCATGCCGACGATCCTCGAGGCCGCCGGCGTGCCGACCCCCACGAGCATCAACGGCGTCGTGCAGAAGCCCGTCGAAGGCGTGAGCATGGCCTACACGTTCGATGCCCCGACGGCCGCGTCCAAACGCACCACGCAGTACTTCGAGATGCTCGGCAACCGCGCGATCTACCACGACGGCTGGGTGGCGGCGACCACTCCGCCTGCGCCGCCCTGGCAAAGCGAGAGCGGCACCATCGGGGTCCTGGACTACAAGTGGGAGCTGTACAACATCCGCGAGGACTTCTCTCAGGCCAACGACCTCGCGGCCCGCGAGCCGGCGAAGCTCAAGGAACTCCAGGAGCTATTCTGGAAGGAAGCCGAGAAATACAGCGTGCTGCCGATCGACAACAGCAGGGTGGAGCGGCTCGACGTGTCCAACCGCCCGAGCCTGACCGCCGGCCGCACGCAGTTCACCTACTACCCCGGTCTGGTGCGGATTCCGGAAGGCGCCGCGCCGGACACCAAGAACAAGTCGTTCCGGATCACCGCCGACCTGGAGGTTCCCGCAGGCGGCGCGCAGGGCATGCTGCTGACGCACGGCGGACGCTTCTCCGGGTACGGCCTGTACGTGCTCAACGGCAAGCCGGTCTTCACCTACAACCTCGCGGGTGTCGCACGCTACAGCGTGGTCGGTAAGGAGACCCTGAAGCCCGGCAAGCGCACCGTCGTGTTCGACTTCAAGTACGACGGCGGCGGCCTGGGCAAGGGCGGCGTGGGCACGATGCGGGTCGACGGCAGGAGCGTCGCCACCGGCCGCATCGAACGCACGCTGCCGTTCCGGCTGTCGCTGGACGAGACGCTCGACTGCGGCGAGGACACCGGCACGCCGGTCGCCGAAGACTACAAGGTGCCGTTCCGGTTCACCGGGCTGCTGCGCCAGGTCACGATCGACATCGCGCCGGCGCCGCTGACGGCGGCGGACCAGCGCCGGCTCGACGCGAGCAAGGCCCAGATCGCGGTGGCGCGCTGAGGGGATCGACCGCGACCATCACACACGAAGACGAGGTGAACCATGGCCAGGATCGAAGAACGGATGACAGCCCTCGGACTGGCGCTGCCCGAGCCCCTGAAGGCTCCCCCGGGCGTCGTGCTTCCGTTCCAGTTCGTTCGCGTGTCGGGATCGAAGGCCTTCATTTCCGGACACGGTCCGACGAATGCCGACGGATCGCTTGCCGCCCCGCTGGGCAAGGTCGGGCGCGAGGTCACCCCCGAGCAAGCCTATGTCGCTGCGCGCCTCACGGGACTGGCCATCCTGGGCAGCCTCAAGCGAGCGCTGGGCGACCTGGATCGGATCACCGCGTGGAACCGCGTGTTCGGCATGGTCAATTCGGCACCCGGCTTCAACAGGCAGCCGGGCGTGATCAACGGCTTCTCCGATCTCATCCTCGAAGTCTTCGGTCCGTCGATCGGGGCTCACTCGCGCAGCGCGGTCGGCATGGCGGAGCTGCCGTTCGACATCCCGGTCGAGATCGAGGGTGAGGTCGAACTCGAAGCCTAGGCCGGCTGGCGTGAGCCTGGCCCGTGCATCGAGCGGACCGGCCGACTCAGACCTCGCCGCCGAAGCGCTTGATCAGGTTCTGCACGTACTTGTCGGTCAGGCCCTCGAACTCGCTTCTGACCAGCGGCGCGACGATGCCCCTCATCAGCGACGGAAAGGCCACGGTGACCTCGCCCTTGACGCTCAGCACGATGTCGGTGTGCTTCTTTCGGTCGGTGATCTTCCAGCTGCCGCCGACCTGCGCATTGCCCACGCCCGGCACCGGCGTCCACACGACGCTGCCCTTGGCCTTGTCCGAGACGTACTTGGACGCATAGACCGTCTGGATGCCGATCTGTGCGGTGCCGACCCGTTCCATCTCCCAGCGGTAGACGCCTTCGCCCATGTCGACGAGCTGGTGGACCTTCGGGAAGTGGCTGACCGAAACGGGGACGTCCGCCAGCACGGCGAACACGTCCTTCGCAGGGGCCTTGACCGAGAACTCGTAGCCGAGCTCGACGGGAACCTTGATCGTCACGGGTGACTCCAGCAGCGAAGTGTCGGTGGCGCGAGGCCACGCGTGCGATGATTCTAGCGTGACGCAACGAAGGATGGCTGCATGAAGCGAATGACGGCAAGCGCGGTCCTGGCCGCGGCCTGGCTGCTGGCGGCCTGCGTGGGCACGCTGCCGGGCCCTGCGGGCAGTGGCCTGACGCCGTGCAGCGAGTGGCCCAACTGCGTGTCGAGCGATGCCCGCGATGCGGTCCACGCGATCGCGCCGCTGCGCCTGGCGGTTCCCCCCGAGCAGGCGTGGCCCGCGGTCCGCGCGGCCGTGGCGCAGCTGCCGGGCACCACGATCGTAAGCGACACCGGGACCCTGCTGCGAGCGGAAAGCCGCAGCAGTACGTTCGGGTTCATCGACGACCTCGAACTGCAGCTGCGACCCGCCCAGCAGGCGATCGCCGTGCGTTCGGCGTCTCGCGTCGGCCTCAACGACCTGGGCGCCAACGCACGGCGCGTCGAGGCGCTGCGCGCGGCGCTTCAGGCGCAGGGGATCGTCAGGTAGCCGCGCCGGTCAGGGCCGCGCCGGTCAGGGCCGCGACTCAGTGCGTGCGTCGGGGCGCGACGGGCGCACCGCGCCGGTCGAGGTGACGGAACGTGATCCGGCCCTTGCTCAGGTCGTAGGTCGAGATCTCCAGCGACACCTGGTCGCCGGCCAGGATCCGGATGTGGTGCTTGCGCATCTTCCCGGAGCTGTAGGCGACCAGCGAGTGGCCGTTCTCCAGCGTGACGCGGAACCGGGAGTCCGGCAACACCTCGGCGACGACGCCGTTCATCTCGAGCAGTTCTTCCTTGGCCATGACGGGCATTCCTTGCTAAGTGCCCGTTTCGAAAGCCGACGGACGGATGGCTGCGTCGTGCTTGCGACGACGGCTGTGCGCAACGTGGCACCCGCGGGCGCCGCACGGTTCGCGGAACCCGGGGTCGCCGGCACGTTGCGGCGGTAGGACGGGGGTCGGGGGCGTTGCGCGCGGGCAGCGGCAACGGACAGGCTCACACTGTAACACGCGGCCCCCTGCCGCCCCGATCGGAGTACGATGCCCGCACGCCCCAGGTTTGCCCTTTTGCGTCGCTGCGCGCGCCGGGACCCCCGGATCGCGGCGCGACGAACGTCGTCGCCGGACCGGCGTCACGATGTCCGGCACTCATCCCTTCGAAAGGGGATTCCATGAGCACATTTCTGATCGAAGCGTCCTACACGCCCGAAGCCATCGCCGCGATGGTGAAGAATCCGCAGGATCGTGCGGAAGCGGTTCGGCCGATGATCGAGAAGATGGGCGGCAAGCTGATCGGCCTGTGGTTCTCCTACGGCGACCGCGACATCGTGGCAATCGCCGAAGCGCCCGACGGCGTTACCGCCGTGGCCTTGGGCATGGCCGTGTCCAAGAGCGGCGCCATGCGCAGCTACCGGACCACGCCGCTGCTGAGCAGCGCCGAGGCGATGCAGGCGATGCGCAAGGCCAGCGACACGCCGTACCAGGCGCCGAAGTGACCGCCCGGACCGCGCGCTGATCGGCACGGGCCCGGCACCCCGGGCCCGTCATTCGGTGCGTCCGGTGCGCTGCGCGCGGCGGCATCGTCGCCGCGCGCCCGCTGTGCCCCGTGCAGGGCCGCCCCGCCGCTCCGCCCCCGCCGCCCCGCGTGCAGAACCGCCCCCGGCCCTGCGCCGACCCGATCCCCCGCCGATCGGCCGGGACTTGACAGCGGTCAACTGTCGGGTTCTAATCAATCGATTGTTTTACATCAATCGATTGTTACAGAACGGGGAAACTCGGTGACCAAGGGGCTGGCACACGTACCGGCGCGCGCCGACGGCATCGAGGCGCGCCAGCGCCTCGTCCGCGCGGGGCTGCGGCTGTTCGCGTCCAAGGGGTTCGAGAAGACCTCGATCCGTGCGCTGGCGCAGGCCGCCAAGGTCAACGTGGCGTCGATCAGCTATTACTTCGGCGACAAGGCCGGGCTCTACCGCGCGGTGTTCACCGAGCCGATGGGCAGCGAGGCGCTGCTGGCCAGCGATTTCGACCGGGCCGGACTGCCGTTGCGCGAGGCGCTGCACCGCTTCTTTGCGCAGTTCCTGCAGCCGCTCAAGAGCGGCGAGGAGCTTCGGCTGCTGACCCGGCTGCACATGCGCGAGATGGTCGAGCCCACCGGGACGTGGGAGCACGCGGTCGAGGACGAGATCCGACCGCAGTACGAGGCGCTGCTGCGCCTGCTGGTGCGCGAGCTGGGCCTGCGACGCGCGGACCACGACACCCAGCGGCTTGCCTTCGCGATCGTGGGCATGGCCCTGCACTACTTCGTGTGCCAGGACGGCGTCGAGGCGCTGGCGCCACACCTGTGTGCGACGCCGCGGTCGGTGGATACCCTCGCCGAGCGGCTGGCAGGCTACGCTGCCTCGATCGTCGAAGGCGAGCGCGGGCGGCGGGCGTCGGACACGGCCACGGGGGCCCGCCCGTGAGGCCGGCCGGGGCTGCGCGGCTCGTCGTCGCCTGGGCCGGACTGGCGCTGGGCGCGTGCGCCGGCATGCCCCGCGTCGGACCCGACTACGCGCCGCCCGCGTCGCCGGCGCCCGCGTCGTGGCAGGCACGGTTGCCCCACGGCGGCAGCACCGCGGACCTCACCGGCTGGTGGCAGCAGTTCGACGACCCCACGCTGGTCGCGATGATCGAGGCCGCGCAGCGCGAGAGCGCGACGATCGCCCAGGCGGCGGGTCGGATCGAGCAGGCTCGCGCGCAGGCCGTCGCCGCACGCGCCGCGGGCCTGCCGGTGCTGGACGGCTATGCGTCGGTCAACCGGGGCGTGCAGACGAACTTCGGCTCGCTGACCGTCGCAACGGCCTCGCAACTGGGCGTGCAGGCGGGTTGGGAGCTCGACCTGTTCGGGCGCATCGCGCGCGACCGCGAGGCGTCCGCCGCCCGCCTGGATGCGAGCGTCGCAGGCTGGCACGACGCGCGCGTGCTGGTCGCCGCCGAAACCGCCGTGCAGTACCTGCAGTACCGCTACTGCGAGTCGCTGGTCGCCATCGCCGAGGCGGACTACGCGTCGCGTGCCGAGACCGCCTCGATCAGCGAAAAGGCCGCAGCCGCCGGATTCCAGGCGCCCGCGGCCGCGGCCCTGGCGGGGGCCAGCGCCGCCGAGGCCGCCAACCGGCGGATCGTGCAGCGCGCCGAGTGCGACGTGATCGTCAAGGCGCTGGTGGCCCTGACCGGCCTGGACGAACCGGCGGTCCGGGCCCAGCTCGCGCGCGGCGCCGGCCGGCTGCCCGCGCCGCGCGAGTTCGAGGTGCGCGAGGTGCCCGCGGCGCTGCTGTCGCAGCGCCCGGACCTCGCTGCGGCCGAACGCGAGCTCGCCGCGGCCAGCGCCGACATCGGTGTCGCCGAAGGCGCCCGCTACCCGCGACTGTCGTTGCTCGGCTCGATCGGGCCGCTTCGCCTGGACAGCGGATCCGCGTCGATCACGACCACGTCGTGGTCGATCGGACCGGCGCTCGAGGTGCCGCTGTTCGATGGCGGGCGCCGCGTGGCCAACGTCGAGGCCGCCCGGGCCGCCTACGTGACCGCCGAATCCGTCTATCGCGAGCGCACGCGTCGTGCGGTGCGCGAGGTCGAGGAAGCGCTGGTCAGGCTGGCCGCGGCGGCCGACCGCGAAACCGACGCGCAGGCCGCGGTGGCCGGCTATCGTGTGTCGTACAACGCGGCGCAGGTGCGCTGGCGCAGCGGGCTGGGCAGCCTGCTGGAACTGGAGGAGACGCGCCGCCTGCTGCTGTCGGCCGAATCGACGCTGGCCGCGCAGCAGCGCGACCGCGTCGCGGCCTGGGTCGCGCTGTACCGCGCGCTCGGTGGCGGCTGGAACGCCGATGCGCTTGCGCAGAGCGCGCCCGCATCGCCTGCGGCACAGGCATCGAAGGGAACCGAACGATGAACCGACCGTGGAACAAGCGCGTCGTGCTGGGGGCCGCGGTCGTGCTGGCGGTGGCGGCGGTGGCCGCCGCCGGCGTGCTGGCCGTGCGCGTGTCCGCGCAGGACGCCAGGGCCCCAGCCGCCGGCGCACCCCCCACGGCCAACGCACCCGCGACAGCCGACGCACCCGGCGCGCCTGCCGCACCCGGCGCCGCAGCTCGACCCGCGCTGGTCGTCACCGCGGTGCGCCCGTCGCGCGTCGAGGTCGCCGACCGGCTTTCGGCCAACGGCAGCATCGCGGCCTGGCAGGAAGCGATCATCGGTGCCGAAATCAGCGGCGTGCGGCTGGCCGAAGTCCGCGTCAACGTGGGCGACGCGGTCAGGCGCGGCCAGGTGCTGGCGGTCTTCGCGGCCGAAACGGTGCGCGCCGATCTGGCCAGCGCCGAAGCCATGCTGGCCGAGGCGCGGGCGGGCCAGGGCGAGGCCCAGGCGGCGCTCGGCGAGGCGCGGGCCAACGCCGAGCGTGCGCGGCAGGTGAAGGACAGCGGCGCGCTGAGCGCGCAGCAGGTCACCCAGTACATGACCGCCGAGCAGACCGCGCAGGCGCGCGTGATGTCGGCGCAGGCACGGGTGCAATCGGCGCAGGCGCAGGTGCGCTCGCAGCAGCTTCGCCTGAGCCACGCCCAGGTCCTCGCGCCCGACGACGGCGTCATCTCGGCGCGCACCGCCACGGTCGGTGCGGTGACCGCGCCGGGCCAGGAGCTCTTTCGCATGGTGCGTCAGAACCGGCTCGAGTGGCGGGCCGAGGTCACGGCCACCGAGCTCGAGCGCATCCGCCCGAACATGCCGGTCGACGTGATGCCTGCGAACGGCGCGCAGATCAGGGGGACCGTCCGGATGGTCGGGCCCACGGTGGACCCGCAGTCGCGCAACGGCGTCGTCTACGTCGACCTGCCGCCCGGCGCGCCGGCGCGCAGCGGCACGTTCGCCCGGGGCGAGTTCTCGCTCGGATCGAGCGCGGCGCTGACGGTGCCGCAGCAGTCGGTCGTGGTGCGCGACGGCTTCAGCTACGTGTTCCGGCTGAACCCCGACGGGCGCGTGGCGCAGCAGAAGGTGCAGACCGGACGGCGGGTCGGCGACCGTGTCGAGATCGTCGACGGTCTGAAGCCCGAGGTGTCGATCGTGGCCAGCGGCGCCGGCTTCCTGAACGACGGCGACCTCGTGAAGGTGACCCCGTGAACCCCGCGATGAAGCCGGCGCACGCCGCGTGAGGACCGGGGCTGCACGATGAACTTCTCGGCCTACTCCATCCGCAACCCGATCCCGGCGGTGCTGCTGTTCGTGCTGCTGACGCTGGCCGGCATCATCAGCTTCAGGTCGGCCGGGGTCCAGGACTTTCCGGACATCGAGCTGCCGTTCGTGACGGTCGACGCGTCGCTGCCGGGCGCAGCCCCGGCGCAGCTCGAGACCGAGGTGGCCCGCAAGATCGAGAACTCGGTCGCCACGCTGCAGGGCGTCAAGCACATCTACACCAAGATCCTCGACGGCACGGTGTCGGTCATCGTCGAGTTCGTGCTCGAGAAGAACGCGTCGGACGCGGTCAACGAGGTCCGCGACGCGGTCAGCCGCGTGCGCGCCGACCTGCCGGCCGACATGCGCGACCCGGCCGTCAGCAAGGCGAGCACGGCCGGGCGGGCCGTGCTGACCTACACGGTGACGTCGTCGCAGCTCGACGACGAGGCGCTGTCCTGGTTCATCGACAACACGGTGTCCAAGCGCCTGCTGAACGTGCCCGGCGTCGGCCAGGTCAAGCGCCTGGGCGGCGCGAACCGCGAAGTGCTGATCGAACTGGACGCAGCGCGCATGGCTGCGCTCAACGTGACCGCCGCCGACGTGTCGCGGCGCCTGAAGCAGGTGCAGCAGGAGGCGCCCGGCGGACGCGGCGACGTGGGCGGCGCCGAGCAGTCGGTGCGCACGATCGCCACCGTGGGCACGCCGGCGGACCTGCGCGCGCTGGACGTGCCGCTGCCCGACGGGCGGCGGGTCCGGCTCGACCAGATCGCCAGCGTGGCCGACACCACCGCCGAGCGGCGCTCGATGGCGCTGCTCGACGGCAAGCCCGTGGTCGCCGTCGAGGTGATGCGCACCAAGGGCGCCAGCGAGATCACGGTCGCGCAGGGCGTGCGCAAGATCGTGGCCGAACTGGGTGCGGCACACCGCAACGTGCGCTTCGTCGAGGCCATCGACAACGAGGCGCCGGTGCAGGAGAACTTCGACGGGTCGATGATGCTGCTGTACGAGGGCGCGCTGCTGGCGGTCATCGTGGTGTGGGCGTTCCTGCGCGACTGGCGTGCGACGCTCATCAGCGCGGCGGCGCTGCCGCTCAGCGTGATCCCTACCTTTCTGGGGATGGCCTATTTCGGCTTCACGCTGAACACCGTGACGCTGCTGTCGCTGGCGCTGGTCGTCGGCATCCTGGTCGACGACGCGATCGTCGAGATCGAGAACATCGAGCGCCACCTGCGCATGGGCAAGACGCCGTTCCAGGCCGCGCTGGAGGCGGCCGACGAGATCGGCCTGGCGGTCGTCGCGACCACCTTCGCGCTGGTCTCGGTGTTCCTGCCCACGGCGTTCATGTCGGGCATCGCCGGCAAGTTCTTCAAGCAGTTCGGCTGGACCGCGGTGCTGGCCATCCTGGCGTCGCTGGTCGTCGCGCGCCTGCTCACGCCGATGATGGCCGCCTACCTGCTCAAGCCGGTGCCCGCGGCCCGGGCCGCGCGCGCCAACCAGGACGGCTGGGTGATGCGAAACTACCTGGCCGCGGTGCGCTGGTGCCTGCGCCACCGCGGCCTGACCGCGATCGGGGCGATCCTGTTCTTCGTCGGGTCGATCGCGCTGGTGCCGCTGCTGCCGACCGGGTTCGTGCCGCCGGCCGACCGCGCCCAGACGCTGGTCAGCGTCGAGCTGGCGCCGGGCAGCACGCTGCGCGAGACCCTTGCGGCCGCCGAGCGGGTCCGGGTGGCACTCGCCGAGTTGCCCGACGTCAAGCGCGTGTTCAGCTCGGTGGGCGGTGGCGCCTCGGGCGACATCTTCGCGCAGGGCGCTGCGGCCGAGGCGCGCAAGGCGGTGCTGACCGTCACGCTGTCGGCGCGTGAAGACCGCCACCGCACGCAGCAGGCCGTCGAGGCCGACATCCGCGCCAAGCTCGCCGACCAGCCGGGCGTGCGCATCACCGTCGGCCCGCAGGACACGGGCGTCAAGATGCAGCTGGTGCTGCGCAGCGAGGACCCGGTGGCGCTCGCGGCGGCCGCGCGGGCCGCCGAGCGCGACCTGCGCACGCTGGCGGGCATCGGCAACGTCAGCTCCAGCGCCAGCCTGGTGCGCCCGGAGATCATCGTGCGGCCCGACTTCGCGCGGGCCGCCGACCTGGGCGTGACCGCCGCGGCCATTGCCGAGACGGTCCGCGTGGCGACCGCCGGCGACTACGACGTCGGCCTGGCCAAGCTCAACCTGAGCGAGCGCCAGGTGCCGATCCGCGTGAAGCTGCCGGACGCGGTGCGCGCCGACCTCGCCGCGATCGAGCGGCTGACGGTCCCGGGGCGCAACGGACCGGTGACGCTGGCCAACGTGGCCAGCGTGTCGATCGACAGCGGCCCGGCGCAGATCGACCGGCTCGATCGCAGCCGCAACGTGACGCTGGAGGTCGAGCTCGCCTCGCGTACGCTGGGCGAGGTCTACGAGGAGGCGATGGCGCTGCCGAGCCTGCGCAACCTGCCGCCCGGCGTGCAGCTGGCCGAGCAGGGCGACGCGCAGGAGATGCAGGCGCTGTTCGCGAGCTTCGCGCTGGCGATGGGCATCGGCGTGCTGTGCATCTACATGGTGCTGGTGCTGCTGTTCCGCGACTTCATGCAGCCGGTCACGATCCTGGCCGCGCTGCCGCTGTCGATCGGCGGCGCGTTCGTGCTGCTGCTCATCACCGGCAAGAGCTTCTCGATGCCGTCGCTGATCGGCCTGCTGATGCTGATGGGCATCGTCACCAAGAACTCGATCCTGCTGGTGGAATACGCGATCGTCGCTCGCCGCAGCGGGCTGTCGCGTTTCGACGCGCTGGTCGACGCGTGCCACAAGCGGGCCCGCCCGATCGTGATGACCACGATCGCGATGGGCGCGGGCATGCTGCCGATCGCGATCGGCTGGGGCGCCGACCCGAGCTTTCGCTCGCCGATGGCCATCGCCGTGATCGGCGGGCTGATCACCTCGACGCTGCTGTCGCTGCTGGTGGTGCCGGCGGTGTTCACCTACGTCGACGACCTGCAGCGCGGCATCGCAGCGCTGGTGCGCCGTGCGCGGCGCGGGCCCCGTCGCGCGCACGGCGCCCCAGCCGTCGGCGAGTCGGTGCCGCCGCCCGAATCGAATCCGGTTTCGCCTGCGCGCCCGCAGGCGGGGCCGTAGCGCGGGCCGCCGCGCCACGCGCCGCCTGCCGGGACCGCCGCCGCGATCGCGATGTCCGCGCCCGACTGGCTCTGGATTCCGGTGACCGTGTGGGCGGCGTTCGCGCAGACGCTGCGCAACGCCGCGCAGCGCCACCTGACGGCCGAACTGGGCACGCTGGGCGCGACGCTGGTCCGGTTCCTGTACGGCGCGCCGTTCGCGGCGCTGTGGTTCGTGCTGGTGCACCGTGTCGGCGGCCAGCCGGTGCCGGCGGCGGGCGCGCTGTTCGGGTTCTGGGTCGCGTTCGGTGCGGTGTGCCAGATCGCCGCGACCGCGCTGCTGCTGCGCACGATGGCCGAGCGCAACTTCGCGCTCGGCGTTGCGTACTCCAAGACCGAGATCATCCAGGTCGCCGTGTTCGCGCTGCTGTTCCTGGGCGATCGCGTGACCGGGATCGCCGCCGTCGCGATCGCCCTGGGCACGCTGGGCGTGCTGCTGCTGTCACCGGCTGATCCCGCGCGCCCGCTGCGCTCGTTCGCGACCGGCTGGACCGATCGGCCGGCGCTGCTCGGGCTGGCCAGCGGCGCCTGCTTCGCGCTGTCGGCGGTCGGCTATCGTGGCGCCGCGCTGGCGCTGGACCAGGCCCCGTTCCTGATCGCTGCGGCGTTCACGCTGCTGGTGGCCCAGCTGCTGCAGACGGTGCTGCTGGGCGGCTGGCTGCTGGTGCGCGACGCCGCGGTGATCGCGCGCGTGCTGCGGGCCTGGCGGCCCTCGGTGTTCGCCGGCCTGATGGGCGCGGCCGCGTCGGCCGGGTGGTTCACCGCGATGGCGATCGAGCCGGTCGCGCACGTGCGAACGCTGGGCCTGGTCGAGCTGCTGTTCAGCGCGGTCGTCTCGCGCCGGCTGTTCCGCGAGCGGCTGTCGCGCCGCGAATGGACGGGGCTGGGCCTGCTTGCGCTCGCAATGGTGGTGGTCACGCTGCGAGGTGTCGTCACGCTGCGTGGTTGACCTGTCATAACAGGCACGGATACCATCGGAGTCCGATGCCGACAGCGCGAGAAGCCGCGCAGGAGACACCCGTGACCGACACCCCCAGGACCTACGCCGGATTCGGCGGCACCGTCGGGCGCACGCGCGAGGAATCGCAGCCGTGGTGGGCGCCGGTGCACGCGGCGCGCCCGGGCAGTCCCAACATCGTGGTCGTCTACATGGACGACATGGGGTACTCGGACATCGGCTGCTACGGGTCCGAGATCGCCACGCCGAACCTGGACGCGCTGGCCGCGCGCGGGGTGCGCTTCAACCACTACACGACGCACCCGATCTGCTCGCCGGCGCGTGCGGCGCTGCTCACCGGCCGCAACGCCCACGCGGTCGCCACGGGCTGGCTGTCCAACAACAATCCCGGCTTTCCCGGGTATTCGGGCGACATCCCGCTGGCCGCGCCGACCCTCGCCGAGACGCTGCGCGCGGCGGGTTACGCGACGATCGGCATCGGCAAGTGGCACAACTCCACCAACGGCGCCACGCCTAACGCGACCTGGCCGGCGCAGCGCGGGTTCGACCGTTTCTACGGCTTCCTCGAGGGCGAGACCAGCTACTTCTTTCCGGCGCGCATCCTGTACAACAACGTGGTCGCGCCGATCGACGAGTACCCGCCGGACTACTACGCGACCGACGACTGGACCGACCACGCGCTGCGCTTCGTGCGCGAGGTGCGCAACGACCGCGCGGCGCAGCCGTTCTTCCTCTATCTGGCCTACAACGCCGTGCACGGCCCGCTGCAGGCCAAGGAGCCCGATCTGCAGAAGTACCGCGGCCGCTACGACGCGGGCTGGGACGTGATCCGCGCGCAGCGCCTGGCGCGCCAGAAGGCCCTCGGACTGGTGCCGCCCGATACGCAGCTGTCGCCGCGCGACCCGTCGGTGCCGGCGTGGGACGACGTGCCCGCCGAGCAGCGCGCGCTTTTCGTTCGGCACATGGAGACCTATGCGGCGATGCTCGACTGCGTCGACCAGAACGTCGGGCGGCTGGTCGCGCTGCTGCAGAAGCTGGGCGAGCTGGACAACACCGTCATCGTGTTCTCCTCGGACAACGGCGGCACGAGCTCGGCGGGTCCGGAAGGAGCGGTGTACTTCAACCGGCGCTTCGCCGGCCTGCCGCCGCTGCCGGTCGCGCACGACGTGTCGCGCCAGGAGTGGATCGGCACCGGGCGCGCCGCCGCGCTGTACCCGACGGGCTGGGGGCAGGTCAGCAACACGCCGTTCCCGTCGTTCAAGACCTACACCGGCGGCGGCGGGCGGCGCGTGAGCCTCATCGTGTCGTGGCCCAGGGGAATCGCCGACGCCCGACAGGTCCGCCCGCAGTTCGCGCACGTGACCGACCTGATGCCGACGCTGCTCGAGCTGGCC